>DATING010001216.1:0-8677 GCA_035474555.1 Longimicrobium sp.
GCCGTCCGCGGACCGCTGGGGGATGGACGATCGTCACGTCCTGATCCGCCACCCGGTCTTCGTCATGGCACCGCCGAAACACGTCAACGACGCACGGAACGATAGAGGAGCAGATGACGACGACCTTCGATCTGGACGCCTACCTGCGGCGCATCGGCTACGGCGGCGGCCGCGCGCCGACGCTCGACACGCTGCGGGCCATCCACCAGCTGCACGCGCAGTCCATCCCGTTCGAGAACCTGGATCCCCTGCTCCGCCGGCCCATGCAGCTGGACGCCGAGTGGCTTCAGCAAAAGCTGGTGCACGACCGGCGCGGCGGATGGTGCTTCGAGCAGAACCACGTGCTGCGGGGCGCGCTCACCGCGCTCGGCTTTCGCACGACGGGGCTGGCGGCTCGGGTGATGTGGAACGTGCCCGAGAAGGTGGTGACCGCGCGTGGCCACATGCTGCTGCTGGTGCACCTAGACGAGGGCTCGCACCTGGCCGACGTGGGCTTCGGCGGGCTGACGCTTACGGCGCCGCTGCGGCTGGTGGCGGACGTGGAGCAGCCCACGCCGCACGAGACCTTTCGCCTGGCGGCGCAGGGGGATGGATACGTGATGCAGGCGCGCATTGGCGAGGAGTGGAAGCCCCTGTACCGCTTTACGCTGGACGAGGTGCACCCGCCGGACTACGAGGTGAGCAGCTGGTACCTGTCCACGCATCCGCGGTCGCACTTCCTGGCGGGGCTGATGGTCGCGCGGCCCGCGCCGGAGGGCCGCCACGCGCTGCGCAACACGACGCTCACCACGCACCACCGCGACGGCCGCACGGAGCGCCGCCAGCTGGAAAGCGCCGCCGAGCTCCGCGACGTGCTGCACGCCACATTCGGCATCGCGGCGCCGGACGAGCTGGAGGACGCGTTCGAGATGCTGCGCGCAGCGGGGTGAGAGGCGGGAGGCCAGGCACACCGCCAGAGAGGCACATTCCGGGCGCGGGCGGAGCGCCCCCCATCCCCCGGCCCCTTCCCCCATAAACCCCATGGGGGAAGGGGAGAAAAACGAGGGGCCGGCCTCCGTGCATGGAGGCCGGCCCCTTTCTCGTGCCGAGCAGATCCGTGGCCGCAAGCGTTCGCCAGCAAGGCGGATCAGCGGTCGCGCGTCAGTAGCTGCAGCGGTACCGGCGGCTGGCGGATGCCGTGCTGCTGCCGTCGCTCACCGTCGCCGTGACGGTGACGTACTGGTTGTTGTACACGTAACACGGCGTCGCCGTGCTGATGCTCCCAGTGGTGTTGTTCGGAACGGCGTTGTTCCAGCTCCAGGTGTAGTTCCCCGATCCGCCCGACGCGGTCGCTTCGCAGTGGCCGTACTCACAGTACATGCCCACCGAGAGCGTGGAGGACGAGAGGCGGGCACTCGCCTCGGCCACGGAGGAGGATGCGGGCGGATTCACAAAGGCGGCGAGGCCCAACGTCGTTGCCAGGACGGCCAGGGAACGTACGGAAACGGCTCTCATCGGCGGCTCTCCTGCAGCAGGTTTCGGGACGCATCTCACATTTGTGCAAGATGGGTCCGGAAACGATACCGCGGAGAGATGCCTCGTACAAGTACCCGCCTCACACCGGATACTTGGCCGCGAGCTTCTGCACCGTGGTGATGTTGCGGTTCGTGGACGGCAGCTTGCCGATCGCCTTCGTAATCTGCGGCCCCGTCACCAGCGACTCGCTGATCTTCTTGCGCGCCAGCCAGTAGAACTCGCGGCCGTGCACGTGGAACTCGTCCACCTCCGTCCGCAGCGCCTCCAACCGCTCCGCCGCGTCCTTCGCAAGCGGCTCGTACACGAAGTTCACGTACATCGTGTGCCCGTCCGCATCGTCGCCGAAGGGGCGGTACCGGGTGATGGCGTCCAGCTCCGCGGGGGTGCGGAGGAACGTCTCCACCTCGTATCCCAGCCCCTTTTTGAGTCCGGCCTCGATGCGCGTCTCCAGGGCGCGCGTGTCCTGCGCCGGCGCCGTGAAGATGACGTTGCCGCTGGCGATGAACGTCTCCACCTCCGCGAAGCCCATCTCCTGGAACAGCGTGCGGAGAACGTCCATCTTGACCAGGCGCTTGCCCACGTTGATGGCGCGGAGAAACGCGATGTAGCGCTGCGGTGCGGATTTGCGCGGCATGGGCTAGAACTTCACCCCCACCATCACGTCCACGGCGCGGTGGTACGCCTCGTCGCTCCATCCGCTGCCGCTGAACGCGTCGTTGAGGCCCGCGTTGTAGCGCGCCTCCACCAGCAGCGGCAGCCAGCGCGTGGCCTCCACGCCCACGCCCGCCGTCGCCTCCCAGGTGACGGCGCGGTAGCCGTACTCGCCCGACGTGTCGCCGGAATCATCGCCGCGCCGGCCGACGAGCGTGTTCATCCGCGGCCCGGCGATGGCGTAGGCGGCCACCGGACCCACGGTCGCCACGGGCACCCTGGCCAGGGCCGCCACGGACACGTACTGCATCCGCCGGTCGAGCCGCATGGGAGGCTCGGTGGGGGTGGCGACGTCCGGCGCAACCGACGCATCCGCCGATCCATCCGCCACCGGAAGCGTCCAGGAAATCCGCGAGTAGCCTCGCTCCACCAGGCCCGCTTCCGTCACCAGCGCCAGGGCGCCGGGCGCGTTCCACTCGGCGAAGATCATCCAGTTGAAGCCGCGGCGGGCCTCGGGGTCCTCCGACGGCAGATCGGTTTCGATGGTGGATTCGGTGCCGCCGATCTTCACGCCGTGCGACTGGAGCTGGGCGGATGCGGGCGCGGCGGCGGCGGCGAGCGCCAGAAGGACGGCGAACGAAGCACGGATCATCGGATGGCTCCAGGAGGAGGTGAAGACGGATTGTCGACCAAGAACGCGTGGCGCCGCGGGCCCGTGACAGGCGGGCGAGGCTGCCACGGAGCACGGGAGCTCCAGGCGCATCGCGGACGTGCTTCCGCGCGCGGTGGCAACCCGCTTCGCGCGCCACGGACATCGCGGTCGCCGCGCCCGAACCGGCGAAGCGTCCGGGTCCAACGGAATTCCCGCGGCGTCCGAGGCGCTCAGAATGGCAGAGGAGACGGGAAAAACGCAACGGCCGCGGACGCGGCGCGCGCGGCGGGCCGGGAGTTTGCTTGCGGGTGCGGCGGGAGCACGACCTCCCGCATCTCACGAGCCCTGACTGACTGATGGAACGCAGACGCATCTCCGTGGCGCCGCCCACGATTCCCGGTTTTCGCGCGGTGCCCTTCACCGGCGTGATCTACGTGATGGCCGAGGCCGGCAAGCACGGCTACGCCTACGGCCACCCCGACTGGTGCAACCTGGGCCAGGGCATGCCCGAGACGGGCCCCCTTCCCGGCGCGCCGGACCGCCTGCTCTCCGTGGAGATCACCCCCGCGGACCAGGAGTACGCCCCCGTGGCCGGAATCCCGGAGCTACGCGAGGCCGTGGCGTCGCTGTACAACCACCTGTACCGCCAGGGGAAGGAATCGCAGTACACGGCCGAGAACGTGTGCATCTGCGGCGGGGGGCGGCTGGGGCTCACGCGCACGGTGGCCGCCCTGGGCGACATCAACCTGGGCCACTTTCTCCCCGACTACACGGCGTACGAGGAGCTGCTGGACATCTTCCGGCGCTTTACGGCCATCCCCATCCTGCTCGAGTCCAACGACGGCTACCGCTTCGACATGGGCCGCCTGGAGCGCGAGGTGATGGGCCGCGGCCTGAGCGCGCTGCTGCTGTCCAATCCCTCCAATCCCACGGGGCGCACCATCCGCGGGCTGGAGCTGGCGTCGTGGGTAGAGGCGGCGCGGCGGATGGAGTGCACGCTGCTGCTGGACGAGTTCTACTCGCACTACGCGTGGAGCGCCACGGCGGACGAGGAGGGCCTGGTGAGCGCCGCGCGGTACGTGGACGACGTGGATGCGGATCCCGTCGTGATCATGGACGGGCTGACGAAGAACTGGCGCTACCCCGGCTGGCGGACCACGTGGGTGGTGGGCCCACGCTCCATCATCGACGCGGTCACCAGCTCGGGCTCGTTCCTGGACGGCGGCGGCAGCCGGCCCTTGCAGCGCGCGGCCATCCCCCTGCTGGACCCGGCGATGGTGCGCGCGGAGACGGCGGCCATCCGCGACACCTTTCTGCGCAAGCGGCGCATCCTGGTGGACGGGCTGCGGCAGGCGGGTGCGCGGCTGGACGTGGAGCCGGAGGGCACGTTCTACGTGTGGGCGGACCTGGCGGGCCTCCCCGCGCCGCTGAACGACGGGATGGGCTTCTTCAAGGCGGCGCTGGAGGAGAAGGTGATCTGCGTGCCGGGCGAGTTCTTCGACATCAACCCCGGCAAGCGCCGCAGCGGCCGCGCCTCGCGTTTCCGCACCTACGCGCGCTTCTCGTTCGGGCCGGAGGAGAGTGCCGTGGCGGAAGGCGTGCGGCGCCTGGTGGACATGGTGCAGCGGGCGCGCTGATCCGTGGCGGTCACCTTCCAATCGCGTTCGATCGAGGACGTGCCGCTGCTGCTGGCGCGGCGGGAGGATGCGGGCGCGCCGCTGCCGCTGGTGCTCTGGTTCCACGGCTTTGGCGTGGACAAGGAGACGCACCGCAAGGAGCTGGCGCAGCTGGCGGAGGCCGGATTCCTGGCCGTGGGGATGGATGCCGCCGGGCACGGCGCCCGCCGCCTCCCCGACCTCGCCGAGCGCCAGGCCGCGCCGCGCGAGCAGGCCCTGCGGACGATGGTCGAACTCGTCCGGCAGACGGCGGATGACGTGCCGGGCGTGATCCGCGGTCTGGCGGCGGAGGGGGCGGCGGATGCGGGGCGCGTGGGCGCGGCGGGGGTGTCGATGGGCGGCTACGTCGTGTATCGCGCGGCGGTCGTGGAGCCGGCGATCCGCGCGGCCGTGCCCATCCTCGGCTCGCCGGAATGGCCGGAGGGCGACGGGCCGCATGGGGAGCTGGATGCGCTCGCCCGCACGGCACTCCTGTCCGTCACGGCGCAGCGGGACGAGAACGTGCCGCCGGACGCTGCGCGCGCCCTGCACCGGCGCCTGGCGGAGGCGCATCCGGAAGCGCGCCAGCGGTACGTGGAGCTGCCCGGCGCCGTGCACCTGATGTGCGAGGAGGACTGGAACGCGGCCATGGACGAGACGATCGGGTGGTTGAGGGTGCATTTGGGGTGAGATCGAGATTGGGGGGAGCTGGATGGGATCGTCTCGTGGCCAGCTGATCTGCCAGATAGCAGGCGCCCAGCGGCGCCCCCACCCGCTCGTTCCTCGCGACCTCCCCCAAAAAACCCTGGGGGAGGTTGTTTGGTTTTCGACGGGGATGCGGACCTCCTGCACCGGCGGGGCGCCCCTCCCCCCGGCCCCCTCCCCGCTCGTTCCTCGCGGAGAGGGGGAGACCTTCCGTCGTGTCGCGCCGGAACCGTCATTCCGAGTAAGTCCGATCCGTTCAAAGCAGTTGAAGCCCTGTTCGCAGAGCGCGTCAGCGCGAGACAGGGCTTACCGCAGTCCCAGCGGCGGCTTTAGCCGCTCAGGACGGAACGCCGCCTCCCCGCTACACCCGTCTCGCTCCCCCGCCGCCCTGCCTGCCCTGCCTGCCCTGCCTGCCCTGCCTGTGCCCTGCCTGCCCTGCCTGCCATACCTGGCCGACGTGGTGCGGGGCGTGTACGCGGCCGTCCCGCGGCTGGCGTAGTCCCGCATCTCCATCCCCGCAGCTCCCATCCCGCGTCGCATGAGGCGAATCGGGAACGAAACGCATCGTCGGGCACTATGCTGTGCTCGCGCGGGCCGTCCGCGCGACGGATCATCCTCCATCCATCAACCGCATCCCTTCATGCGCCTTTTTGCTGCCGTTGCCGCCGCGGCCGTGCTCGTCCTGGCCGCCCCCGCCGCCGCCCAGCCGGAGCCCTCCGCCCTCGTCCGGGACGTGCTCGAGCGGGCGCACCAGAACGCCCCGGCCGGGGTGGACGACTACCTCGTTACCCTCGTGTCCGGTCCCGCCCGCGTGCAGCTGTACCTGGCGCGGCACGGGGACGAGTGGGAGGTGGTGGAGGAACGCGACGCGCCTCTGGCGGACCTGTTCGAGGGGATGCTGATCTGGCCGAAGCTCGCGGAGCAGTTCCGCGCCGGGATGACCGCCGCCGACGTCGCCGCGGCGCAGCCCGGCACGCGCGATCTCGGCGTCGAAACGGCCGGCGGCCGCGCGGCGCACGGGGTGGCGATGCGCATCCCGGGCCTCACGATGGAGTCGATGCCGATGCCGGATTCCGCGCACGTGTGGGTGGACGCGGAGACGCGCCAGGTGCTGCGCGTGGTCGCATCCGCCGACATGGATCCGTCCTACGGCGGGGTGATGCGCAGGGGCGGCCACGTGGACATGGAGCTCCATTTCGATGGATACGAATCGTTCAACGGCGTGACCCTGCCCCGCCGGTGGCGAATCGTCACGCGGATGCAGGCGAACCTCACCGACGCCGAGCGCCAGGAGATGCGCGACCAGGTGCAGGGGTTGATGGGCAGCGGCACCGCCGAAGAGGAAGCGCAGAACCGCATGCTCGTGGACCTGATGCGGCAGATGCTCGACGGCGAGCCGATGGACGTCACCGCCACGGTGGAGGACGTGCAGGTGAACCCCGGCCGCCCGGAGTGGGCGCAGGACGGGTAGCCTCCTCACCTCACCGGGCCACGACGACGCGCCTTTCCACCGGGGCGCGTTTCGCGGATTCGTCCGGACGGACCGGAACAAGCGGGTTCCTGCTCGCCGCGCGCCACCTAAGCGGGCGGGTAGATTCCCCAGTCGTCGCACACGCATCCGGCACGCGTCCGCATCGCGCGGCGCCTCCCTCGGAATGACAGCATGGCGATCGCTGCAACCAGATCGGCGAAGAGCCACTTTTGTCGTTTCTCTCTCTGAACCTGCTGAAAATTTTTTTCTTGCACCTGCGATGGGTACGCAGGTAGTGTTGCAGTCTTCGATTGGTGTTCGTGAAGTGCTTCCGTCGGTCCCACCCTTCCGCGGAGAGGCGCATGCGCATCGGGATCATCGACCTGCTCGGCAAGGAACCGCCCCGCAACGGCTACTCGCGGCTCATGCGGCCCAACAACACCAGCATCATGGCGCAGGTCATCGGCGTCTGGTGCGAGGAAGAGGGGCATGACGTCCACATCGCGTACTACTCCGGCCCCGAGCGGCTGGCCGGCGGCCTTCCCGACGACATCGACCTCCTCTTCATCAACGCCTTTTCGCAGTGCGCCCTGCTGGCCTACGGGTTCAGCAAGTTCTACCAGGCGCGCGGCGTCCCCACCGTCCTGGGCGGGCCCCACGCGCGCTCGTATCCGGAAGACGCGCGCAAGTACTTCGACTACGTGGTCGGGTTCTGCGACAAGGAGACGCTGCGCGACATCCTGGCCGACGCGGAGCGGCACCCGGACGAGGGCGTGTACATCTCCTCGCTCAAGCAGCCGTCCGCGCTGCCGGGGCTGCGGCAGCGGTGGAAGTTCCTGAAGCCGGCCATGGACCAGGCCAAGGTGCTGCGGCTGGTGCCGCTCATCGGCAGCCTGGGGTGCCCGTACAAGTGCAGCTTCTGCATCGACGCCGTCGTGGGCTACGAGCCCATGGGCGCGGCGTCCATCATCGACGACGTGCGCTTTTTCGCGGAGCTCAAGCTGCCGCGGTCCGTGGCGTCGTGGCACGATCCCAACTTCGCCATCCGCTTCGACGAGACGCTGGACGCGGTGGAAGAGGCGGTGCGGCCGGGGAGCGTGGCGTTCCTGGCCGAGATGTCGCTGGCGCTGCTGGGCGAGGACCACCTCAAGCGGCTCAAGAAGAACAACTTCCAGGCGATCGCGCCGGGAATCGAGTCGTGGTTCGACATCGGCGACAAGTCGCGGATGCGCTCCGTGCGGGGGATGGAAAAGGTCAAGGCGCTGGCCGAGCACGCCAACCTGGTGAACTCGTACATCCCGTACACGCAGTGCAACCTGATCTTCGGGCTGGACGCGGACGAGGGACCGGAGCCGTTCGAACTCACGAAGAAGTTCATCGACCTGGCGCCGGGGGTGTACCCGCACTACGCGGTGCTCTCCGCGTTCGGCCGCAACGCCGTGCTGAACCTGGAGTACCAGCGCGCGGACCGCGTGGTGCCGGTGCCGTTCCACTTCATGGACCTGGTGCAGTCCATGAACGTGCGGCCCAAGAACTACGGCTGGGTGGAGTTCTACGACCACGTGATCGACACGATGGACTACTCGTTCCGGCCGAAAGCCCTGGCGCGGCGGTTCATCAACAACCGGAGCACGCCCCACATCGCGGCCGAGCAGCTGTTCCGCGGATGGAGCTCGGAGCGCAACAACCGCACGGCGTACCACCGCAAGATGCGCCACTGGCTGGCGACCGATCCGGAGGTGCAGGCGTTCTACGACGGACGCACGCGCCAGGTGCCGCGGGTGATGACGGACCAGATCCGCACGCACCTGGGCCACCTGTGGCAGTACCTGCCGCCGGACGCCGTACAGCACGATCCCAACGCGTTCCTGAACTCCGGGACCGTGCACCCGCTTCCGGTGCTGGCGAAGATCGACGCGGCCGCCGGCGCCGCCAACGTGGCCGTCGCGGGCGGCTGAACGAGAGCACGCGGAGTGAGCCAGAGCGAATGAATTCGCGGCTACAACTTCACACTGTCGGCCTGCGCCG
>DATING010001217.1:0-6420 GCA_035474555.1 Longimicrobium sp.
ACGGCAGAAAAAGCGAGCGCTGCACGAAGGAGAAGCCGGTGCGCGGAACCGATCATGTTTTCTGGATGATGATGAGATGCGCCGTCGTCCGAGGAGAGCCTGCTACCCGCTTCGGCACTCCACTGTTTCTCGATGGGTGTCGGCGGAGGCCGACAGCGCGAAGTTGTAGCCGCGAATTCATTCGCTCGTGGCCCCGCCCGCTCCCTGCGCTGCCTCGCTCTCGCACCCCGCGCCCGCGCCCGACGCTCTCTCCCGACGACCGCATACGCCCCCACAGGACGATCTCCCTCCCTCCCCCGCGCCGTTTGCGGGGGAGGGTCGGGGAGGGGGGGCGGGCTGCTCCCGGCGCGATCTCCGCCTCCGCGTGCCGCCCTACGCCGCCGCCTCCACCCGCACGTCCCACCGCCCTGCATCCTCCGCCGCGAAGCGAACGAGCCGGCCGCCCTCCTCCTCCAGCGCCGCGCGATCGGCTTTGGCGAGCTTCACGAAGGGGTTGATGACGAGCGTGGCCGCGCCGCCCTCGCGCTCGATCTTCCACATCCCCCGCACGAATCCATCGACCAGGAACGTCGCGCGGATGATGCCGTTGACGGTGAACACGCGCTTGCGGTCCGGCTCGGAGATGATGCGTGTCCGCTCCGCGTGCGACAGCAGCACGTTATCGAACTCGGGGAGAAAGCGAACGGGCACCGGCGTGTCCGCGTCTGGCCGCAGCGCATCCGGCACCTCGAACAGCTCCGCGCCCGATTCGTTGCGGAACGTCCGCAGGCGCGGCCGCAGCCGGTCCACGACGTCCTTGAGGCGCTTGAGCCCGGACCAGTGCTGCGCGTCGCGCACCGTCGCCGGGCCGAACGCCGCGAAGTAGCGCATCACCAGCTCGTCCGGCGCCGTTTCCGCGTCCAGCGGGCGCCCGAGCCACGCCCCTGCGGTCGTGTGCGCCGCGGGGCCGCCCTCGCCCCAGACACCGCGCGGGGGCACCTGCACCAGCGGCACCAGGTTGCGCACCAGGTTGCCCAGCGCGGACCGGTCCGCATCCGGCCAGCGCTCCGCCAGCAGCAGGCCCATTTCCTGGAAGGTGCGCGGCTTCTGCTCAACGAGCGCGCGCCCCGCCACCGCGAGCTCCGCCAGGTCGAGCCCCGCGGCCTGCTTGCCGAACACGTTGAGCCCCCAGCGCTCCAGCTCCGCCGCCAGCACGGGCCGCAGGGCCAGGCAGTCGCGCGCCGTGACCAGGAAGATGGTGGAGCGCATGAGGGCGATGCGCACCGCCCGCCGGTCACGGATGCGCTCCGCCAGGTCCTCCAGTCGGAACCCGTCCAGCCGCGACCACAGCCCCAGGTACGGTGGATTGGGGGCCTGCGCCTGCATCCCCACCAGCCGCTCCAGCGCCTCGTCCACGGAGATCGCCGCGCGCCGCAGCAGCATCTGCCGGTCCAGCAGCGCCCGGTTGAGCGCGCGGTCGGAGAGGACGTCGGGGGAGGATGGGGATTTCGATGTGGATCGAGATGCCATGCCGGACGGGAGCGTGTGCGGGAAAGCGAGCAGAGCGGCCGAATCGAGGCGAGCCGCGAGCGATGGGAATCGCGGCTACAACATCACGCGGTCCGCCTCCGCGGACAAGAACGGCGCCGGCCCCAGGGGCCGGCGCCGTTGCGTTTGCGCGGTGGAAGCCTCACCCAGTGCGATGGCGGCCTTTCCGCATCTCGGCCGCGCCGAGCGAATGAATTCGCCGCAACAACGACACGAAGTCCGCCTGCGCGGACTCTCATGCACGAGCCGTCCCGGTGCACCGGTGCGAAGTAACGCTGTTGAAGCCCTGTTCGTGTCGCGCCTCGGCGCGAGACAGGGCTTATGGCCGTCCCAGCGGTGGGTTTACCCGCTCAGGCTCGATGGCGGCCCTTCCGCATCTCGGCCGCCGCCGAGCGAATGAATTCGCCGCAACGACGACACGAAGTCCGCCTGCGCGGACTCCCGTGCACGAGCCGTCCCGGTGCACCGGTGCGCAGGTACGCTGTTGAAGCCCTGTTCGTGCCGCGCCTCGGCGCGAGACAGGGCTTACCGCTGTCCCAGCGGCGGCTTTAGCCGCTCAGGACGGATCTCCGCTCGCGCGCAGGATCCCTGGCCTCGATTCGCCTCGCCCTGTCCGAATCACCCCAGCGCCGCCAGGTACCGCAGCCCCGTGATGCTGGGCAGGAACACGTACGCGCTGCCGCGGGTGGTGATCATCTGCCCGAATCCCTTGATCGTCTTGTTGTTCTTGCCCGCCTTGCCCAGCGCGGGGAGCGTGAACGAGGTGGTGGCCGGCGCGTTCACGCCCAGGAACACGTCCTCGCCGCTGATGTTGAACACCGCGTTTCCATCCACCGACCCGTTGGCGTTCACCGCCGACTTCACGAAGTCCGAGGCTTGGTCCCACTGGCTCTGCAGAAAGACGAACTGGTTGGTGATGCTGCCGTTGATGAAGTAGCCGATGAGCCCGCGCGGCGTCTCCACCGGCGCGGCGGGATCGTACGCGGGGCCGTACGGGATGGCGCGCCGCACGATGCGGTGGTGCGTGGAGTCGGTGCCCACCACCGACCCGTTGCGCGGGTTGTTGCGGCGCAGGTGCGAGCCGATGGGGCACTTCAACCCCAGCGTGTCGTCCGCCGACGGGTCCGCGCTCACGTAGTTGAAGTCGTTGAGCTGGTGCGCGGGCAGGCACTCGCCGGGCGCGTCGGGAAACAGCGACATGGGGTTCCCGTTGCGCCACCGGCCGCACACCTTGCCGGCCAGCATCTCCGGGTCCACCCCGGCCTGGGGCGCGTACTCCGTGAGGAAGCTCTCGAACCCCGCCACGTCCTGGTCCAGGATGCGGAACGCCGCGTAGCTGCTGTTGGTGGACAGCTGCGCCGGCTGCACCGAGTAGGTGCCCCCGCCCGCGTTGGGGTATCCCAGCAGGAACTCGCCCGTGGGAACCGGGTCCTGGTCGTCCGGCGTGGGGTGCTTGCGGGGGGGCGCGCCCTGCACCGTGGGCTGCGAGATGTTGTCGCGGTAGCCAAAGTGCACCTGGTTGTCCGGCAGCGCCGACGCGTCGTGCGAAAGCAGCTCGCGGAACCCCGCCGCGAAACCGGCCCGCAGCCGCTCCGACTGCCCCTCCAGCACGTCCGGGTGCTTGTGCACCCACAGGCTCAGCACCACGTGGGCGTTCTGCCACGTTGCCGCGCCCTGCAGCCAGGTGTCCGGCGCGCTGGGCCCCACGTCGCCCACGTCGGCGGCACCGGCCACCGCGCCGGCCTGGAACGCCTGATCGAATGTGCCCAGCTGGTCGGGCGTGACGCCCAGCGCCGCCAGCCCGCCAGCGGTGAAGCCGACGTTCACGAAGCAGTCCGGCTTGGACTTCCAGCGCGCGGCCGTGGTGATCCTGGGCACGCCGCCCGTGCCGTCCACCAGGTGGCCCACGAAGGCGCGGGCCGCGGCGGCGTCCGTCACCTGCAGGATGAAGTGCCGGGCCATGTCCACGCGGTAGCCGCGCAGGATGGTGCCCTGCACGTCGGCGTAGTCGATGTGGGGGGTTGCCATGGAAGGAAGGACGGAGGGGACGAGGAGGGGCGCCCGCGGGGTGCGGGCGCCCCGGCGGGCTCAGCCGATGAGGGCCAGGATCTGCTGCACCGTCGTGTCGGGATACGCCTCGTACAGTCCGGCGCCCGGCTCCGCGGGCTGCGTGGGCGAGGCGGCGCCGTTGTTGGGGAAGTGCTGCGACGCGTCGTTCGCGGCGATGAAGGCCGAGAACGCGGGGGTGTTGTTCTGCACGGGCGTGACCGCCGCGCCGCCCACCACGAAGGCCAGCAGCGCGTTGAACACGTCGCCGATCTGCGCCACGAAGTCGCCGATGTACTTCTGGAAGCTGCCGTCGAACTCCGTGATCACCGCCAGCACCAGCTCGTTGGACGCCGCCGCGCCGGGCTGCAGGTTGGGGACGGAGCGGTCCAGCAGCAGGAAGCGCGCATAGTGCACCGTGCCGATGCCGCCGAGCGCCTTGTCGATGTTGGCCTGCTGCGACTTGAGCGCCGCGGCCACGTCCATCGGGTTGGTGCCGGGGATGATGGGCATCATCAGGGTAAGCGGACTGGCCATGGGTTTGATCCTGTGCGTGGGGATGGAAAGGGAGGGACGGTCGATCGCGGGGGGGATGGATGGAGCGGGCTCGGAGGGAGGGCCGTCATCGCCTAACTGCTTCGCGATCGCGTATCAGGATACCACGCCGTACGGAACCCGTCAAAGGCTACCGGGTTTGAACGATGTGAAGGGGATGGCAGGGGCGATGGTTGGGCGAAGGACGGGAGCGAATGAATTCGCGGCTACAACTTCACGCTGTCCGCCTCCGCGGACAAAAAGCGGCGCCGGTCCAGGAGGACCGGCGCCGTTACCGTTCATGCAGTTGAAGCCTCACGCAGTTTGTGAGGCTTTCCGCAGTCGTTGCGGCGGCTTTAGCCGCTCAGGCCGGGTGCGTGCGACGGTGCGCAAAGCCTCCACGTTCGCACTTCCGCACTTTCGCTCACACCCCCGCCGGCGCCGCGACGAGCACCTCCAACTCCTCCGCGCGGTGCGCCGCCGTGTGCTCCGCCACGATCCGCGCGCGGGCCGCGAGGCCGATGGCCCGGCGCACGTCGTCCGGGGTGCCGCGCAGGATCTCGATCACCTCGTCCGTGGTCTCCGGCAGCAGGATCTCCTCGCCGGGGGTAAAGAAGTGCTCGATGCCCGGCCAGCGGTCGCTGATCATGGCCGCGCCGCACGCCGCCGCCTCGAACAGCCGCACGCTGGGCGACCAGCCGGCCTGCACCATGTCCGCCCGCGTGGCGTTCAGCTGCCAGCGCGCGCTGCTGTAGAACTGCGGGTGCAGCGACGGCGGCAGGTGCGGGTTCAGCAGCACGTTCCCCGGCCAGCGGATGTCGTCCGGGTACTGCGGGCCCGCCACGTAGAACCTGCGCTCCGGCATCCGCCGCGCCGGCTCCACCAGGAACCGCTCCAGCACCGGCTGCCGGTCCGGCGCGTACGTCCCCATGTACGCCAGGTCGCTGACCAGGAGCGGATCCACGTCCGTGGGATGGTATCGATCCACGTCCACCGAGCAGTACAGCGGCCGCGCCTCGCGGGCCCCCAGCTCCCCCTCCAGCACGTCGTGCAGGAACGGCCCGCCCGTGAACGACAGGTAGCGCGTGAACAGCGGCACCTGGTCGCGCCGCAGGTACTCCGCGCCACCGTTCCGCAGCGCCGCGACAGTGACCGGCGTGTCGATGTCGTAGAAGAACAGCGGATCGATCCCCGCCCCCGCCAGGTCGTCGATCACCCGCGGGCCGTCCTTGACGTACGAGCCCACCAGCACGGCGTCCGCCTCCCGCGCCTCCGCGATGGCCTCGGCGGAGACGGACGCCCAGTCCTCGTACAGCCTGAGCGTCACGTAGTCCGGGTCCGCCAGGTCGCGGTTGCCGGCATACCAGGGCGCGTTCCACTCGTAGAACACGATGTCGTGCCCCCGCGCGGCAAAGGCGCGCAGCAGGGCACGGTACGTGGTCGCGTGGCCGTTCCCCCAGCTGGAGGAGATCGACAGGCCGAAGACGACGAGCTTCATGCGGCCTCCACGGGCGCGGCGCGCAGGATGGCATCCATCTGCCGCGCGCGCTGGGTGTAGGTGTGGTCCGCCAGCGCCCGCGCCCGCCCCGCCTGCCCGATGCGGCGCGCGCGATCGTCATCCACCGAGCGGACGAGCTGGGCCACCTCCTCGGCGCTGGCGACCACGAGGATCTCCTCGCCGGGCGCGAAGAAGTCCTCGATCCCCTCCCACGCGTCCGTCACCTGGCAGCTGGCCGCGCCCGCCGCCTCGAACATGCGCGTGGCGGGGCTCCAGCCGTTCTGCACCATGCTGTCGCGGTGGATGTTCAGCACCAGCCGCGCGGACGCGTTCACCTGGTTGTGGCGGCCCGTGGGCACGTGCCCCAGCGACGTGACGTTCGCGGGCATGTCCGTCTTCCACCCCCACCCTTCCCCGCCCAGCAGGAACCTGTGCTCCGGGCAGAGCGTGGCGGCGCGGAAGAAGAACTCCTCCACGCGCGCCTCGCGGTCCGGCAGGCGGTTGCCCATGAAGAGAAGGTCGTACTCCACGGCGACGCCTTCCAGCGGCCGGTGCTCGTCCGGATCGAGCCCGTTGTAGATGGGCGTGCACGCCCGCGCCCCCCAGCCCCGATACGCCGCCACCACCGGCGGCCCCCCACCGTAGGTGAGAAGGTGATCGAAACGGGGGATCTGCGCTCGGAAGGGGTCGCTCGGGTCCGCCGCGATGCGCGCGTGAGTCGCGGGCGCGTCCACGTCGAGGAAGCCCGTCATGGAGCGGCCGCCTCCGGTAGCGATCGTGGCCTCGAGCTCCGCGTCCCAGATTCCGACGCCGCT
>DATING010001218.1:0-1524 GCA_035474555.1 Longimicrobium sp.
ACCGTAGGCGCGCGCAGCACGCGGCCCATCAGCTGGTCGCTGTAGACCTCCAGCGCGTGCTCGTTCTGCGTGACGGTGACGGGCGCGGGGGCGTAGAAGCGCATCTCCTCGCGGGCGAACCACTCGTTGCCCGGCACCCCCGTGCGCGCCGGCGGCTCGCCCGTGAAGACGGAGGCCCACGCGGCGTAGGTGGTGGAGGGAAGGATGCTGAGCACCCCCGGCGCGGACCTGCTGACCGTCCCCGATGCGGAGAGCTACGGGCGGATGATCACGGAGATGGCCGGCGGGCTGGTGGGCGAGGAGTCGGTGGGGCAGGAGGCGTACGAGGAGCTGGACGAGTCGGCGGCCGAGAGCCTGGTGGAGAGCATCCGCCGCCACGGCGTGCCGGACCTGCAGACGGTCTACTTTCCCGGCGTGGACCTGTACACCCACGTGGCGGCGGATCCGCTGAACGACCAGCAACGCTACCTGGGCCAGGTGGTGGACCCCGCCATCCACCAGGTGCTGCAGGCGTATCGCCGCGCCGGCGTGCTGGACAGCACGTGGATCGTGGTGGTGGCGGACCACGGCCACACCCCCGTGCTCACCGACGACCGCCACTCCCTGGGCGCGGACGGCGACGACGAGCCCCCGCAGGTGCTGCGCAACGCCGGCTTCCGCACCCGCCCCTTGGAGATCGAGCTGGATTCCGCCCGGGAGGATTACCAGGCGGCCGTGGCGTACCAGGGCGCGTTCGCCTACGTCTACCTGGCGGACCGCTCCACCTGCGCGCGCCCCGGCACCCGCTGCGACTGGAAGCGCGCCCCGCGGCTGGCGGAGGACGTGCTCCCCGTGGCGCGCGCCTTCTGGGAGGCGTCCCGAATGGGCGCCGGGGTGCCTGCCCTGCGCGGGACCATCGACCTCGTCCTGGCCCGCCCGCCGCGGCCGCCGGGGCAGGACGCGCTCCCCTTCCAGGTATTCGACGGCGGGCGGCTGATTCCCGTCCGCGCGTATCTGGCCGCCAACCCGCGCCCGGAGCTGCTGGACCTGGAGCGGCGGCTGGAGGGGCTGGGCGCGGGCCCGTACGGCCACCGCGCCGGGGACGTGCTGTTGCTGGCGCGCACGGGCGTGCACCTGCCCGTGGAGCAGCGCTTCTACTTCAGCAGCAGCTATCACTCGTGGCACGGCAGCCCCACGCGGCAGGACAGCGAGATCCCGCTGCTCGTCGCGCACCCCGGCGCCACGGGCGAGGCCGTCCGTGCCCGCGTGCTGCGCGCCGCCGGCCGTGCCCCCGACCAGCTGAGCATCACCCCCATCGTGCTGGACCTGCTGCGGGCGGGCCCGTAACGAAACGGCGGCAGGGCAGGTGGATGAGGGGATGCGGATGCGACCTCCCGGCCCCGGCGACTGAAGTCGCGGCACCGAAAACGTGATCTCGGCCTTCGCCGACGGGTCCGTTGGGGGACGGGTGCCGGGGCCAGGGCAGGGAGCCGGCAGTCCGCGCAGGCGGACTTCGTGTAGTCGTTGCGGCGAATTCATTCGCTC
>DATING010001219.1:0-3535 GCA_035474555.1 Longimicrobium sp.
CCCGGGCCGCCACCGGGAAGGCGCACCACCACCACGTAGCGGGCGCGGCCGTCCCCGTCGAACGCCAGGCCCGCGAACCAGCCATCCTCGCGACCGGTGCCGTTGCCGGCCGTGCCCGTCTTTCCCCCCAGCCGCCACGGCGACGCGCCCAGCGCCTCCGCCGCGGCGGTGCCCGTGCCCCGGCGCACCACGTCCAGCATGGCGGACTGCAGCCGGCCGGCGGTGGCGGCGGACATCACCCGCTGCCCGGCGCCCTGGCCGGCGAGGGCGGCGTCCACGGTGGGCGCCAGCATGGTCCCGCCGTTGCCGATGGCCTGCAGAAAGCGCGCGACGTGCAGGGGCGAGGCCTCCACGTCCGCCGTGCCCACGGAGAACCCGGCCCAGCCGCCGTCCAGCGCCACCCGCCCGCGCGCCGGGCTCATCCGCGCGCGAAAGCCGGCGGAGCGCGTGGCCCAGAACGCCGTGTCGCGCGCGGCGCCGCTGTCCGCCCCCGCCCCGAAGCCCATCCGGCGGACGCCGTCCAGCACACCCTGCTCGCCCAGCACGTCGCGCAGGCGCAGGGCCATCCCCGCCGCGGCCGTGTTGCAGGAGCGGACGAGCATCTCCCCCGGCCCCGCCAGCCGCGCCGGCGACCGGCCGCCGTTGCGCACCACCCGTCCGCCACCCATGTCCAGCCGGGCCGGGCAGGCCAGCTCGCCGTCGCCCAGCCCCTGCTCCCACCAGAGCGCCGCCACCACCAGCTTCCACACGGACGCGGGGAGCACCGGCTCCGTGAGCCCGCGCGCGTCGTCGCCCGCGGCCGCGTAGGCCAGCACGGCGCCCGTGCGCACGTCCTGCACGATGGCGGATGCGCCCGGCGCCTGCCCGGCCAGCATCCCGCCCAGCGCGTCCTCCAGGTCCGGGCACAGCGTGGATCCGCCGGCCGCCTGCGTCCCCGGACAGGCGGGGACCGCCGCGAGCGCGGGCGGGGGCGGATCGCCCGCGGCGGCCGCGCGGCCCACGGCGGGCACGGCCACGGCCAGCGCCAGCACCAGCGCGAGCACGGCCGCGCCCAGCCGCGGCGGGGCCGGGGGCGGGGCGGGCTGCACAATGCGCCGCACGCGGGCCAGCAGCGATCCGCCGTTGGCCCCCAGGGCCAGCGCGGGCGCGCCACGCCGCAGCGCCTCCAGCGTGGCCAGCGCGCCCGCGTACTCCCGCACTCCGGCGAGCCCCACGGCCAGCTCATCGCAGCAGTGCTCGCGCTCCGCACGGATCTGCCGGCCCACGTACCACACAGCGGGGTGGTAGAAGAGCAGCGTCTCGCAGACCGTCTGCAGCAGGTTCACCAGGTAGTCGTGGCGGCGGATGTGCGCCAGCTCGTGCAGCACCAGCAGCTCCAGCTGCCGCGGCGTAAGGCCGGTGAGGGCGCTGACCGGCACCAGGATCACGGGCCGCAGCCACCCGGCCACCGTGGGGACGTGCACCAGCGTGGATGCGAGCACGGCGACGGTCCGCCGCACCCCCAGCGCCCCGGCCAGGCGCCGGGCCGCGTCCGCCAGCGCGCGGGGCGGAGCGCTGGTGCCCACGCGCGTCATCCGCTGCACGAACACCCATGCGCCGGCCAGGCGCAGGGAGAGCAGCGCCACCCCGGCCAGCCACGCCGCCACGATCCATCCCAGGCGGGCGTCCAGGGCCCCGCGCACCCGCGCCGCGGCGCCGGCCACGTCGTCGGCGTCAAACCAGCGCGGCACCACGCCTGGCACCGCGGGGGCCTCGCCGCCGCCGATCCCGCCCGTCATCTCCCCCAGCGCCGGGTCCGCCAGCGCCCCGGTGGATTCCCCCGCGGCCGGGGCCGACTCCCCGCCCCGCGCGGCGACCACCCCCGTGGCCACGCTCGTCGCGAGCATGAGCGCCAGCGCGGCGCAGGCGAGCGCGTAGCGGTGCGTGGACGGCGCCCCGCGCAGCATCCGGAGCGCCACGCCCAGCGCCGCGCCCAGCAGCGCGAACTGCCAGAGCGAGTGGACGAGCGCCCACCCGATCGCCTCTGCCATCCGGCCGCTCACCGGCCCTCCTCCCGCCGCTGCAGCTCGTCCAGCAGGCCGCGGATCTGGTCCAGCTCCTCGGGGCTCGACGCGCGCGGGGCCAGCGCCTGCATGACAAGCCGGTGCGCGGACCCGCCGAACGCCCGGTCGATGAGGTCCGTCACCAGCTGCCGCTGCGTGGTCTCCGGCGGAACGGCCGCGGCGTAGATGTGCGTGCGGCTGCTCTCGTCACGAATCACCAGCCCCTTGCCGTGCATGATCTGCAGGAGCTTGAGGACGGTGGTGTAGCCGACCTCGCCCTCCGCGCCCAGCTGCTCGAACACGTCGCGCACGGTGCTGGCGCCGCGGTCCCACAAGACGCGCAGCAGGCGGAGCTCGCCTTCGGTCGGCAGCGGCGGGGTGCGGGACATGGGCGCGGGTTCCGGGATGATCCATCTCCGGCGGTCGGCCGGATGCAGCATCCATCATATACGAAAGCGTTCGTGATGGGTAGCCCTCCGCTTTCATTCCCACCGTGGACCGAAGTTGCCCGCTGCTGAATCAGGTGCCTTGACATCTACGACATCCTTCGTACTTTCCATCTACGAACCGCTTCGTACACCACTCCAGCCCGGAGCCGCAGATGAAGCTCGCACTCACCGCCCTGCTCGCACTGGCCTTCCCGCTCGCGGCGTGCGATCTCTCCCCGCCGGCCGCCGAAGCGCTGCCTCGCGCCGCCGCCCCCGCCGCCGCACCTTCCGCGACCCCCGCGGCCGCCGTTCCCCCCGCTTCGACCGCCATCGCGGCCGACAGTGCCCTCCGCGCCGCCGTGCGCGTGGCGGAGCGGCAGACGGGCGGCGAGATCGGCGTGCACGTGCGGCACCTGGAGAGCGGCGAGACCTTCTCCGCGCGCGCCGGGGAGCCGTTCTTCATGGCGAGCGTGATGAAGCTGCCGCTGGCCGTGCACGTGCTGCGGCAGGTGGAGCGCGGCCGCATTCGCCTGGACGACACGGTGCGGCTGGACGCGGCGCGACTGGCCGGTGGCGACAACGCGTTCCGCCGGCGCGTGTCGGCGGGCAGCCGCGTGACGGTGGCGGAGCTGGTGGAAGCGGCGGTCTCCGACAGCGACAACACGGCGGCCAACGAGCTGCTGCACCTGGTGGGCGGGCCGGGCGCGGTCACGGCGGATTTGCGGGAGATGGGATTCGCGGACATCCGCATCGACCGAGACTACACGCGGCTCAGCGCGCCCGGCGGGCCGTCCGACGGGCGCGACACCGCCACGCCGCAGGACATGACGGAGCTGCTGGCCGCGCTGTGGGGCGGCCGGCTCCTGGGCCCGGGGGAGACGAGGCGCCTGCTGGGGTGGATGACGGCGTCGCGTAATCCCGGCAACCGCATGGTCGCCGGCGTGCCGCGCGGAACGCCGGTCGCGCACAAGACGGGCACGTGGACGCGGGACCAGCAGCCCGTCACCGCCGCGCTGAACGACGTGGGCGTCATCACCCTCCCCGGCGGGCGCGGGCACCTGGCCG
>DATING010001220.1:0-2076 GCA_035474555.1 Longimicrobium sp.
GAGCGAATGAATTCGCCGCAACAAACACACGAAGTCCGCCCGCGCGGACTGCCCCGCTGTGCACCCGCTGGCTGCCGACCGTCAGATACTCCGGTCGTACACCACCTCATCCGGCCAACAACCCGCCACCACGCGTCAAACTGTCATTCCGAGGGAGGCGCCCACCGCACTCGCCCGCGCCGGGAACCATCGCGCCGACCGAGGAATCTGTTCCGCGAAGCGCAGAACCCGCGAACCGATCCGATCTCCGACCCCGCCGGCTGACGATTTGACCACTTTTGCTTTTTACTACACACCAGTATACATTATGGACGAAGCGGGCAAAGAAGACGCCATAAAGAGACGATAGATCCGCGCCTACCCATCACACATCAGGGAACCGGCAATGACCGCTGAGCTTTGGATCGTGCTGCTGAAGACCGGGGGAACGGCCGCGGCGATCGTCATCCCGATCGTCTGGCTGTTCCGAAGAGGAGGATGGATCTCGCTGAAGGTTCACTTCGGGGATCCCTCACACGGCGGCTCGGCGGGGGGTGGAAACGGCGGGGCGGAGAGTTGACGCCTCAACCCGGCGCACTTGTTGGATGTGCAGCGGGGGCATAGCTTTCCGCGCATCGAACGGCGTCTTTCCTCCCGATCCGCCATGCCCGTCAACACGCTCGGCTGGAACCGCGTTCGCTACACGCTCCTGGCCCCGCTGTACGACCGCGTGGCGGGCTTCCGGCCGCAGCGAAAGCGCTCGCTGGAGCTGCTGGATGCGCGCCCCGGCGAGCGCGTGCTGATCGACGGGTGCGGCACGGGATCGGACCTGGCGTTCATCCCCGCGGGGGTGGAGGTCACGGCCACGGACCTCACGCCGGCCATGGTGGAGCGCACCCGCCACCGCGCCCAGCTGCTGGGCCGCACGGTGGACGCGCGGGTGATGGACGCGCAGGCGCTCGGCTTTCCCGACGCAACGTTCGACGCCGTGGTGCTGCACCTGATCCTGGCCGTGGTGCCGGACCCGGTGTCCGCCGTACGCGAGGCGGCGCGGGTGCTCAAGCCCGGTGGCCGCGCGGTGGTGTTCGACAAGTGGGTGCCGGACGACGTGGATCCCTCGCTGGGACGGCGCGCGGCCAACCTCGTCGCCCGCGTGGTGGCCACGGAGATCACCCGCAAGCTGGGCCCCCTGGCCGACGCCGCCGGGCTGCGCATCGAGCAGCGCGAGACGCTGGGGCGCGGCTTCCTTTCCATCGCCCTGCTGCGCAAGCCGGCCTGATCCGCCCGCCGTCCGCCGGCCGGACGCCGTCCCGTCCCCCGCTCGCCCGGCCCAACGGCGGGACGATCCCCATCCGCAGGACCCGCACTCCCCTGCCGTACATGACCGACGTCGTGCCCCCCGCCCCGTCCGCGCCGCCCTTGCAGCCCCCGTCCGGGCTGGGGACCAGCGAGGCCCCGCGCCCCAGGCGGCGCTGGTGGCAGCGCGCGCCGCACACGCGCCGCACGCCGGACCGCCCGTGCCTGAACTGCGGCGATGCCACCGTCGGCTTCTACTGCCCCAACTGCGGGCAGCGAAAGGTGGACGTGCGCGTGTCGCTGCGGCGCATGCTCATGGAGGTGATGGACGACCAGCTGTCCGTGAACTCCACCCTGCCGCGCACCTTCATCGCGCTGATGTTTCGCCCGGGGCACCTGACGCGGGAGTACGTGCAAGGGCGCATCATGCACTACATCCCGCCGTTCCGGCTGTACCTGGTGAGCTCGCTGCTGTTCTTCATCCTCCTGCCGCTGGTGCCGGGGATGGAGAACCTGAACGTGAGCATCCAGGACGACGCGCGCGCCGACTCCCTGCGCATCGCGGCCGAGGTGGATTCCGTGCTGATGGTGCGGGCCAAGGCCGCGGGCCAGGATACCACGCCGTTCCTGAAATCCGTGAAGGAGCGGCGCAACAACCGCAACGTCAACCTCAACTTCGGGCCGGATACCACCAAGGTCGTGCGCCCGCTGATCCCGCTGGCCAAGCGGATGAACGAGGCGGAGAAACGGCTGAACGCGATGGGCAAGCGCGAGGCGATCCGCACCCTGCGCGAGGCGTTT
>DATING010001221.1:0-6873 GCA_035474555.1 Longimicrobium sp.
CGGATCACGCGCCGAAAACGATGCGGAAACGCGGCGGGGGCGAAGCCGTTCCCGGCCCCGCCCCCGCGATCGGCTGCGCGTGCGCAGCGCCTGTCAGGCGTCAGTCTCGTCGTCTTCGTCGTCGTCGAACATCCGCGTGTACGGCGGCGGCGACGGAAAGATGAAGCCGAGGAACAGGAGCTCACCCAGCCGCCACCACGGACCGCGGCCGTAGTCTTCGGGGTGGTCGGGGCGGCGCCGGGGCCGCCGTCCGGTGGAAAGGGCGGCCTGATCGTTTGTCATGTTCATCCTCATGGCTCCTCTCCGATCAGGGGGTGCGT
Organism: Longimicrobium sp.; assembly: GCA_035474555.1. Lineage (GTDB taxonomy): Bacteria > Gemmatimonadota > Gemmatimonadetes > Longimicrobiales > Longimicrobiaceae > Longimicrobium. Next base: position 321 of record DATING010001221.1, read on the forward strand.
CCGGCGACGGTAAGCGAAAGCGCGATCAGCTTGAGATACGGTCCCGCCGCCTGTTCGAACCGTTGCCGCACGAGTGCATCCGTAAAGGTGCCGGGCTCGGACGCATCGACGGAGACGACCGCAAGTCGCTTGCCTCCCAGGCACCGCAGCGTCACGGGGAGGGTGACGATGGAGCGGAACGACCCGCCCGTGAAGATGTGCCGGACGGCTTCGGCGGCCGTATCCGCGACGACCCGGCACCGTCCGTCCCTGTAAGTATCTTGCGCCGGCCCCTTCGCGTCAACCTTGAACGACGCCCATCCGCGCCGCTCGGCGAGCCGGTTCATGCACACCGTTGCCAGGTAACGCACCTGCCGTTTTCCGTCGCGCCGGCTCACCGGCACCAGCAGCGACGCGTGCAGCCTAACCGACGCGTCCGCCCCAATCGATTCACGTGCAATCTGGACGATCCCTTGGAGCAGCATGGCCTGGATGTGGTCCGGCGCCAACCCGCCGCTCGCGCTCGGGATCAGGGCCGCGCACAGGCGGTCGATGGCGCCCGCGAGGTCGTCGGCGCGGTCCAGCTCGGTGTCCCTGAGCTGGCGCTCCCACTTCCTCGCGCCCCGCCTGGCCAGGTAGCGGCGGGTGACCTCCGTGGCCAGGAAGATGGCGATCCAGGCGATGAGCAGCGGCACGCCAACCTGTTCCCGCGGCGCCCAGCGCGGAAAGGTGCCGAACTCCAGCCACATGGGGATGACGCCCAGCAGCGCGGCCACGCCGAACGCGCCCACCGGCACGATGCGGATCCGTCCGCCGTCACTGAGCCACGCATCGAGCTTCTGGCGCACCGGGGTTCTCGGCGGGGGGATCCAGCTGCACGGGATGAATTAAAATGGCCTCCACCCGCCGGCTCTTCGTTCATCTCTTCTCGGAAAAGATGGAAAACCGGCGCGGACGCGCAAGAGGTGGACGGAGTTTCCGTTACGAAGATCCGGGCACGAAAAAGGGCGGCCCCAGTACGGGGCCGCCCCTTTCGCGGATCGAAACGGAACGGAGCGCGTCGAATCAGCCTACCTTGAGCAGCTTCTCCAGCTCCTCGGGCGACAGCTCCTTGGCGGCGTGCTTGCCCATGCGGCGCCCGCGCGAGGCGCGCTGCTCCTTCTTGCTCTCGGCCCGGCTCTCGGGCATGGTGATGGTGGTCACCTGCGCCTCGCCCTCCACGCCGCTCTCGTCGGCAAAGACGCTGAAGCCGGGCACGTTCACCCGCGCGATGCGGTAGCCCAGCAGGTGCTCCACCGCCGCCACGTCGCCGATCTCGGAGCCGGACATGAAGGTGATGGCCACCCCCTTCTCGCCGGCGCGCGCCGTGCGGCCCACCCGGTGCACGTAGCCTTCCGGATCCTTGGGCGCGTCGTAGTTGATGACATGGCTGATGCCCTCCACGTCGATGCCGCGCTGCGCCACGTCCGTGGCCACCAGCACCTGCACCTCGCCGGCGCGGAAGGCCTCGAGCGCCCGCACCCGCTGCGTCATGTTGCGGTCGCTGTGCATCACCTCGACCTTGAGGCCCGCGCGCGTGAGCTGCCCCGCGATGCGGTCGGCGCCGAACTTGGTGCGGCTGAACACCAGGGCCGAGTTGAAGTCGGCGCGGTGTTCGCCCTTGAGCAGGTGCAGCAGCAGGTCGGACTTCTTGCTCGTTTCCACCGGGTAGACGAACTGCTCCACGCCCTCGGCGGTAGTGACCTTGGGGGCCGCCTCCACCGTGACCGGGTCGCGCAGCATCTCGTACGCAAGCGACTTTACCGAGTTGGGCATGGTGGCGCTGAAGAACAGCGTCTGCCGCCCGGTACGCTTGCAGCGGCGCAGAATCTGGTCGATCTGCGGCTTGAAGCCCATGTCGAGCATGCGGTCGGCCTCATCCAGGATGAGCACCTCCACGTTCGACAGGTCGATGTTGTTGCGCTCCAGGTGGTCGTTCACCCGGCCCGGCGTGCCCACCAGGACTTCCACCCCCGCGCGCAGGTCGCGCAGGTCGGCGTCCACCTTGGTGCCGCCGTACACCAGGCCCACGTACAGCTCGGTGCCCCTGGCGTAGCCGCGGGCGTTGTCGGCCACCTGGATGGCCAGCTCGCGGGTGGGGCACAGCACCAGGCACCGCAGCCCCTCCATCCCCTTCAACCGGTTGAGGGTGGGCAGCATGAAGGCCGCCGTCTTTCCCGTTCCCGTGGGCGCGCGGCCCAGCACGTCCCGTCCCTCGAGCGCGGCCGGAATGGCCTGCGCCTGGATGGGCGTAGGCGTCACGTAGCCAAGCTCCGTGACGTTTCGCACCAGCTCCGGTGCGAGGTTAAGCTCGTCGAATCGCATTCGTTCCCCAGATGTGTCTGCAGTGGCCCGGGCTCTTCACTTCCGGGTCCAGATTGCATTCTCGTGTGTGCCGGCTGTCCGGCGTCTCGTTTCGCGCTTTTTCACGTAAACCCCTGAATTTAACAGGATTCCACCGTTTACGCTACTGCCTGGGGCGGGAAACGTATGTGCGGGCGAATCGCCGCGGCGCACCGGCGAAAATCAGTCGCGCGCTGCGTCCCGCATCCATCCCTTTCCGAATCCCCGCGCGCTGTGACCGGTGCATGCCCGCGCGGTCCGCCGCATGCGTCTCGCCCGTGCGGGAAAATGCATCTGGCCCGTGCGGCAAAAAGAGCGGGCGGTCACGGTAGCGGGCTGGGCGCGCGGAACGTAAGTTACCGCGGCTCGCCCTCCGCCCAGACGGCGGCAGGGCTTACGGGCGCATGCGCGTGCGCCACCACGAGGGTGTGTCATGGCAGAGCTTCGCGAATTCCACGGCCCCAATGCGGGCTACGTGCTCGACCTGTACGAGCGCTTTTCGCGCGACCCGTCGTCCGTGGACGAGGGGTGGCGCGCATACCTGTCCCAGCTTTCCCCGGCGGACGTGCAGCGGCTGGAGAGCGCCGCCGGCCCGTCCCCCGCGCCGGCAGCCGCCGCCGGCGCGGCGCCCGGCGTGGACCTGGACAAGGTGTTCGCCGCGCGCGAGCTGGGGCGCTCCATCCGCGCCCGCGGCCACACGGCGGCGCGGCTGGACCCGCTGGGCTTCGACGGCGCCGGAGCGGACCCGGTGCTGGAGCCGTCGCGCTACGGGCTGAGCGACGCCGACCTGGCCGCGCTCCCCGCGTCGTCCGTCTTTGGCCACGACCCGTCGTCCCCCAGCGCGCTGGCGGAGGTGCAGCGGCTGCGGGCGACGTACATGGGGAGCGTGGGATACGAGTTCCTGCATCTCCCCGATCCGGAAGAGCGGGCGTGGCTCCGCGAGGCCATCGAGTCCGGCACGTACATGCAGCCGCTGCCGGCGGAGCGCCGGCGCGCGCTGCTGGAGCGGCTGTCGCAGGTGCAGGGCTTCGAGAACTTTCTCCACCGCGCCTTCAACGGGCAAAAGCGCTTTTCCATCGAGGGCACCGACGCCATGGTGCCCATGCTGGACGAGATCATCGCCGAGGCGGCGGCGGCCGGCGCGGACGACGTGATCATCGGCATGGCGCACCGCGGGCGGTTGAACGTGCTGACCCACGTGCTGAACAAGCCCGTGGAGATGATGCTGGCGGGGTTCAAGGCCGCGCAGGACAGCGGCAACGACGCGGCCGCGCAGAACTCCGACGAGCCCAGCGGCGACGTGAAGTATCACATGGGGTGGCAGGACGAGCGCGAGGTGGGCGGCAAGAAGGTGCGCGTGCGCCTGTCGCCCAACCCCAGCCACCTGGAGTTCGTGAACCCCGTGGTGGTGGGGATGACCCGCGCCGCGCAGGACGACACGTCGCAGGCCGGCGCCCCCCGGGTGGAGACGAGCCGGGCGATGGGCGTGCTGATCCACGGCGACGCGGCGTTCCCGGGCCAGGGCACGGTGCCGGAGACGTTCAACATGCAGTCGCTCCCCGGCTACGCGGTGGGCGGCACGCTGCACATCATCGCCAACAACCAGGTCGGCTTCACCACGGACCCGCAGCAGGGCCGCTCCACGCGCTACTCCAGCGACCTGGCCAAGGGTTTCGAGGTCCCCGTGGTGCACGTGAACGCGGACGACGCCGAGGCGTGCCTGGGCACGGCGCGGCTGGCGGCGGCGTACCGGCAGCGCTGGAAGAAGGACTTCGTCATCGACCTGGTGGGCTACCGGCGCTGGGGGCACAACGAGGGCGACGAGCCGCTCTTCACGCAGCCCGTGATGTACGAGCGCATCAAGGGCCACCCCACCGCCCGCGCCGTGCTGGCCGGGCGGCTGGTGGCGGACGGCGTGGTCTCGAAGGACGAGGCGGATGCGCCCCTGCAGCGGGTGATGGAGTCGCTGGGCCGCGTGCTGGACGGGATGGGCACGGCCAAGCCCCACGCGCACGACGAGCACTCGCCCAACGGCAAGGCCGCGCGCGAATCCGCCGTGCCGCGCGACACGCTGCTGGAGCTGAACGCGGCGCTCATGGCGCGGCCGGAGGGATTCACCCCCAACCCGCGGCTGGAAAAGACGCTGCAGCGCCGCGCGGAAGCGGGCAATGGGCAGGCGAACATCGACTGGGGACACGCGGAGGCGCTGGCGTTCGCGTCGCTGCTGGCGGAGGGCACGCCCGTGCGCATCACGGGGCAGGACGTGGAGCGGGGCACCTTCAGCCACCGCCACGCCGTGCTGCGCGACGCAACCACGGGCGAGCGGATGAACGTCTTCCACCTCCTTCCGCAGGCAAAGGCGAGCTTCGAGATCCACAACTCGCCGCTTTCGGAGATGGCGGTGGTGGGCTTCGAGTACGGCTACGCGGTGGGCGATCCGCAGGCGCTGGTGCTGTGGGAGGCGCAGTTCGGCGACTTCGTGAACGGCGCGCAGGTGATGATCGACCAGTACCTGGCCGCGTCGCACCAGAAGTGGGAGCAGCGCTCGGCGCTCGTCCTGCTGCTTCCCCACGGCTACGAGGGGCAGGGGCCGGAGCACAGCAGCGCGCGGCTGGAGCGCTTTCTCCAGCTGTGCGCGGAGAACAACCTGCGCGTGGCCAACTGCACCACGTCGGCCAACTACTTCCACCTGCTGCGCCAGCAGGCGGCCCTGCTGCACACGGACCCGCGACCCCTGGTGGTGATGAGCCCCAAGAGCCTGCTGCGGCATCCGCTGGCGTCGTCCAGCATCGACCAGCTGGCGGGCGGCGCGTTTCAGCCGGTGCTGGCGGATGCGTCCGCGGCGGAGCGGGCGGAGGGCGTCACGCGCCTCGTCCTCTGCTCCGGCAAGGTGTACGTGGACCTGGTGGGCAGCACGGAAGACCAGCGCGCCGAGCGGGCGGGGATCGCGGGACGCGAGCGGGTGGCCATTGGCCGGGTGGAGGAGCTGTACCCCTTCCCGGAGGCGGAGATCGGCGCGCTGGTGGCGTCGTATCCCAACCTGCAGGAAGTGGTGTGGGTGCAGGAGGAGCCGCGCAACATGGGTGCGTGGACGTACATCGCGCCGCGGCTGACGGAGATGCTGCTGGTGCCCCTGCGCTACGAGGGGCGGCCGGACCGCGCGAGCCCGGCGGAGGGCTACCAGCACCGCCACGTCCGCGAGCAGAACCGCATCGTCACGGCGGCGCTCTCGGGCGCGCCGGCGGTGGGCGAGGCGGAGCCGCGGAGCGCGGTGGCGAAGTTCATCGGCAAGCGGAAGTGACTGAACTGCAGGGGACAGGGGACAGGTTACAGGGGACAGCCAGCAACGACGGTACAGTTGCAGGCTGTAACCCGTAACCCGTAACCCGTAACCCGTAACCCGCTTTTCGGGGCGCGACGCTGATTCGGAAGGTGCGAGCTGTGATAACTGCAGGTTACAGGGGACAGGTTACAGGTTACAGCCACCAACGGCACCCGCAGTTGCTGGCTGTCCCCTGTCCCCTGTAACCTGTAACCCGCTTTTCCTACGACGACGAAGACTGCAGCCGGAGCAGATACACATGGCCGTCGAGATCCGCGTTCCGCCCCTGGGGGAGTCCGTCGTCGAGGCGACGGTGGGCCGGTGGACGAAGAAGGAGGGGGATTCCGTCGCCAAGGACGAGATCCTGGTGGAGCTGGAGACGGACAAGGTGACCGTGGAGGTGGCGGCGCAGCAAGCCGGCACGCTGGGCAAGATCGCCAAGAACGAGGGCGAGACCGTCGGCGTGAACGAGCTGCTGGGCTCCATCGAAGCCGCGGCCGGCGCCACGCCCGCGGACGAGGCAGGGCTCACGGCGTCCGCGAAGTACCAGGAGAAGCCGGAGGCCGCGCAGCCCGCCTCCACGCCCGAGTTCTCCGCGCCCGCCGCGCCGGCCTCGGCCGCGGCGCCGGCTTCGGCAGATGCGTCCGGGGGCTCCTCGGACGCGCAGACGTCGCCGGCAGTGCGCTCGCTGGTGGCGGAGCACAACCTGGACATCGCCACCATCCGCGGCACGGGGCCCAACGGGCGCGTGACCAAGGAGGACGTGCTCAAGGTGATCGAGGACGGCCGCTCGCGTCCCGCCCAGCCGCAGGCCGCCGCGCCGGCGCCCGCCGCGCCCGCGCAGCCCGCGACTCCCGCAGCCCCCGCGCA
>DATING010001222.1:0-3852 GCA_035474555.1 Longimicrobium sp.
AATCCGTCCAGCACGCCGGACCCATCCAGCGCGATCGCATCGGTCGAATCCGCCAATCCACCGAGCAGCCGCTCCTGCGTCAGGACGAGCGCAGCGGCGGAATCGGCCAGCATGTACGCCACGCGATCCGCGGGATACTCCGGGTCCACCGGGACGTACGCCGCGCCGGCCTTGAGGATGCCGTAGAGCGCGACGACCATCTCGACCGACCGCTCCATCAGCACCGCCACCGGCTGGTCCGGGCCGATGCCGCGCTTCCGCAGCAGGTGCGCGAGCCGGTTGGCGCGCGCATCCAGCTCCGAATACGTCACCCGCTCCGTGCCGAAAACGAGCGCCGTCGCGTCCGGCGTGCGGGCCGCCTGCGCCTCGAACGCGGCGTGCAGCGGCACATCGGCAACCGTCGCGGTGGGGCCCGTGCCGACGCGGACCGTTTCGGCGCGCTCCTCGGCCGCCATCAGCGGGAGGGTGGATACGGGCACCTCGGGGGACGTGACGGCGGCGCGCAGCACGGTCACGAAGTGCGCGGCCAGGCGCTCCATCGTCGCGCGGTCCCACAGGTCCGTCGCGTACTCCAGGCCGGCGATCAGGGAGCCTTCCGGGCCCTCCATCAGCCCGAGCGTGAGGTCCACCTTGGCCACGCCCGTGTGCCCGCCCGCGCCCTCCAGCCGCAGCTCGTCCGCGAAGCCTTCCGCCGGACCGTCCGGCAGGTTCTGCAGGACGAGCATGGCCTGGTAAACGGGCGCGTGGCTCAGCGAGCGCGCCGGCTGCAGCTCCTCCACCAGCCGCTCGAAGGGGAGGTCCTGGTGGGCGTACGCGCCCAGGGTGGCCTCGCGCACGCGGGCCAGGAGCGCCGCGAACGTGGGGTCGTCCGACAGGTCGCCGCGGATGGCGAGCGTGTTCACGAAGAAGCCGATCAGCCCCTCCGTTTCCCGCCGCGTGCGGCCGGCCACGGGCGTGCCGACCACGACGTCGTCCTGGCCGGACCAGCGCGCCAGGAGCACGTCCCAGGCGGCCAGCAGCGCCATGAACAGCGTGGCGCCCTCACGGCGCGCAAAGGCGCGCACCGGTTCCGCCACGTCCGCGGGGATGCTGAAGGCGTAGCCGTCGCCGCGGTAGCTCTGCGCGGCGGGGCGCGGACGGTCCGTGGGCAGCTCCAGCAGCGCGGGCGCGCCGCCCAGGTGCTCGCGCCACCACGCCACCTGCCGGTCCAGCGTCTCGCCCGCCAGCCACGCGCGCTGCCAGACGGAGAAGTCCGCGTACTGGATGGGGAGCGGGGGGAGCGGCGACGGCTCACCGGCCGCAAAGGCGCGGTACAGTGTGGTCACCTCGCGCCAGAACACGCTCATGCTCCACCCGTCGCTCACCACGTGGTGCATGGCGACCAGCAGCACGTGGTCGTCCTCCGCGGCCCGGAGCAGGCGCACGCGCAGGAGCGGCCCGTTTTCCAGGTCGAACGGCGCGACGGAGCCCTCCTGCAGCAGGCGGGCGAGCTCCGCCTCGCGCGCCTCGGCCGTGGGCAGCGACGACACGTCATCCACGGGGAGATGGAAGTCGCCCGCGGGCTCGATGCGCTGCACGGGACGGCCGCCCACCACGGCGAAGCGGGTGCGCAGCGCGTCGTGGCGGCGGACCACCTCCGCCAGGGCGCGCTCCATCGACGCCACGTCCAGCGCCCCCCGCATGCGCAGGGGGAACGGCATGTTGTAGACGGGATTTCCCGGCTCCAGGCGGTCGATGAACCACAGCCGCTCCTGCGCGAAGCTCAGCGGCACGTCCGTCTCGTCCACGGGGACGAGCGGCGGCGCGTGCATCCCGACGGAATCGCGCACGGCCGCGTCCACCCGGTCCGCGAAGGCACCCATTACGGGCGCCTCGAACAGGTCACGGAGGGGAAGCTCCACCCCGAACGCCTGCCGCACACGGGAGATGACCTGCGTGGCGATGAGCGAGTGCCCGCCCAGGGCGAAGAAGTCGTCCTCCGCGCCCACGCGCGCCGCGCCCAGCAGCTCCGCCCAGATGCCGGCCACCACCTCTTCCGTGGGCGTACGCGGCGCAACGAACGCGTCGCCGCCGTCCGCCTGCGGCGCGGGGAGCGCACGGCGGTCCACCTTGCCGTTGGGCGTGAGCGGGATGGAATCCAGCACCACGAACGCGCCCGGCACCAGGTACGACGGCAGCCGCGCCGCCAGCCCCTCGCGCAGCTCGGCCGCGGTGGGCGCGGCGTCCTGACCGTCGCGGGGAACGACGTACGCCACGAGGCGCTTCTCCCCCGGCCCGTCCGCGCGGGCCATGACGACGGCGTCGCCCACGCGGGCGTCGGCGCGCAGGGCCTGCTCGATCTCGCCCGTCTCGATGCGGAAGCCGCGCACCTTGACCTGCTGGTCCGCGCGGCCGTGGAACTCCAGCAGGCCGTCCGGCAGCCAGCGCGCCAGGTCGCCCGTGCGGTACAGGCGCGATCCGGGCGCGCCAAAGGGGTCCGGCACGAACTTCTCCGCCGTCAGCGCGGGGCGGCGCAGGTAGCCCCACGCCAATCCCTCGCCGCCCGCGTACAGCTCGCCCGGCACGCCCACCGGCGACGGGTTGAGCGCCGCGTCCAGCACGTACGCCTGCGTCCCCGGCAGCGGCCCGCCCACGGGGAGCGACGCGCGCTCCCAGTCCGCCGCGGACAGGTCGTGGCCCGTGGTGAAGACGGTGTTCTCCGTAGGCCCGTACCCGTTCGTCAGCCGCAGCGCGGGGTGCGCCTGCAGCACGCGCCGGGCGTGCGGGAGAGACACCACATCGCCGCCCGTCATCACGTGCCGCACGCCCGAGAGCGCGCCCACATCCTCGTCCACCACCAGGTTGAAGAGGCCGGAGGTGAGCCACAGGTGCGTGACCCCGTGCGCGCGGATGCTGGCCGCCAGCCCGGCGGGATCCGGCGGATCGTCGGGATACAGGACCACGCGGCCGCCGCTCAGCAGCGCGGGCCACACTTCCAGCGTGGTCGCGTCGAAGGTGGCCGGCGCCAGGTGCAGCCACGCGCTGCCGGGGCCCAGGTCCGCGAACGCTCCTTCGCGCACGAGGCCGACGACGGCGCCGTGCGGGATGGCGACGCCCTTGGGTTTGCCGGTGGATCCGCTCGTGTAGATGACGTGCGCCAGCGCGCCGGGGCCCGGGTCGATGCCGGGACTCGTCGCGGGGGCGGATTCGATCGCGGCGTGCTCGGCGTCGAGATCGACGAACTGCAGGGAATAGGGAATAGGGAATAGGGAATAGCCTTCAACTGCCGCCGCGGCTTCGCGCGAATTCGTCTCGGTGATGACGAGATGCGCGTCGGCCTCTTCGAGCATCTGGGCGAGGCGCTCGACGGGATAGGCGGGGTCCAGGGGGAGGTAGGCGCCGCCGGCCTTGAGCGCGGCCAGCATCGCAACGATCAACCGCGGGCCACGCTCAACCAGCACGCCGATGCCGTCGCCGGGGCGCGCGCCGCGGGCGACGAGGTGGTGCGCCAGGCGGCTGGAGGCCGCGTCCAGCTCGGCGAACGTCATCCGCCCGCCATCCCACGACAGCGCAACGTCGTCCGGCGCGGCGGCGGCACGGGCGGCGAACACGGCGTGGATGGAGCGGTCCGGCGGCGCCACGGGCGCGCCCACGGCGAAGTCGCGCGCCACGAGGTCGCGCTCGCCCTCCGCCAGCATGGGCAGCGTGGCGATGGGGACGTCGGGATGGGCCAGGGCGGCGGAAAGGAGCGCCGCGTAGTGGCGCATCATCCGCTCGATCGTGGGCTTTTCGAACAGGTCCGCGGCGAACTCGGCGCCGATCGTGGATCGGCCCGGAGTCAGGGTGACGGCAAAGGTGAGGTCGAACTTGGCC
>DATING010001223.1:0-10384 GCA_035474555.1 Longimicrobium sp.
ACATCTATTCACCAAGTCCGGTCACAAGGCGTGGGGAGGAAAGGGGAGCGGCCCGGCGGAACTGCAGGACCCATTTATGGTGGCTGTGTGGGGCAACAACGTTGTCGTGTACGATTTCGAACTGGCAAAGCTCGTCTCGTACAGGCACGATGGCACCTTCGCGGGAACACGGCAGGTCGGGGCTGTGAACGGCTTTTCTGTCTCGGAGACAGACACGGTCGTGGGGAACGTCGACATCATGGCTGAAACCCGCCGTGTGCTGCGGCTGCGCGGGCCGCACGTAGACACGCTTTACGAGTATCGGCTCCCGGCCCGCATCCGGTTATCGGCCGCAGGGAGCCCGTCTTATACGGTGGTGACTCCTTACGCGCCGGTACCGCAGTGGACGATCCTTGCGGACGGACGCCTGGCCATCTGGGACGCCACACGGCCTCACCTGGAAGTCCGTGGCTTGTCGGACGATCCACCAATGACCTTTCCTCTCGGTGCGGAGCGATACGATGTTGCTCCTTCAGATCGTGAGTTGTGGTTGAACGAAGCCATCCCGTCGGAGTTCATGGGCCAGCGCGTATTTGAGCCGCTTCGAAAAGAGGCTCGCCGATCCGTCGCGTTCCCGGAAGTGTTTCCCCCCGTACTGGCGATCAAACACGACCCGCTTGGGGGAGCGTGGGTGCAGAGAACGACCTCCGCTAGCGGGGAGGTATGGACACTGGTGGGCGAGAAGGGCGTCATATCGAGCTTCCATCTGCCCGTAGGCCGCAAGCTGCTGGCTGTAGGAAGAACCGAACTGGCTGTGCTCGCCAGAGACGCGGACGACCTTGAGTCCGTAGAGATGTACCGAAAACCTTCTTGACCACCGTACCAGGCAGATGAAGCTAAGCACCCCGGCCTCTCGCGAGAGAGGCCGGGGCGTTTTCGTATCCGCCTGGGCGGCTCAGCGCACGTCGGGGAGGCCGATGCGGCGCAGGAGGGCGGCCATGCGCGGGTCGTCGCGCAGGGGGGCGAAGCTGGGATCGATGCCCAGGTCCGCCACCTCGCTCTCCCGCGCGCGCACGGCCTGCTCCAGCAGCGCGAACGCCTGTTCATGCTCGCCCAGGCCCGCGTGCACGGTGGCGCGGGCGTAGCGCGAGGCGTCCGGCTGCGACTCCACGGCGCGGAGGGCCTGCCGTGCCTCGGCATGGCGGCCGGCGCGGGCATCGACGTAGCCCAGGGTGCCCAGCACGGCCTGGTCGTCCGCCCGGGCGCGCAGCGGCTCGGCGGCGGCGAGCGCTTCGGCGTGGCGGCCCATGTACGTGTAGGTGAGCGCCAGGCCGATGGCCGAGCTGGGGTTCTCGCGGTCCAGCGCCCTGGCGGACTGGAAGGCCTGGACGGCGTCTGGGTACCGGCCCGCGAACCCGTAGATGGCGCCCAGGTTGTTGAGCGTGTTCGGCCGGTCCGGGGCCAGCTCCGCCGCGCGCCGCGCGGCCACGATCGCCTCGTCCGTCCGGCCCAGGCGCATGAGCAGGAACGCGCGCGGGGTGTAGGCCAGGTTCGCGTTGGGGTTCACCTCCGTGGCCCGGCGGTAGTGCGCTTCGGCCGCGCGAAAGTCCCACTCGTGCAACTCGGCGATGCGCGCGAGGGTGGAGTGCGCCGGCAGCAGGGCGGAATCCAGGGCGAGCGCCTGCCGGGCGAGCGACTTGGCCCGCGCGTATCCCTCGTCGGTGGGGATGTAGCGGCGGTACGCCTGGAACTGGACGTTGGACGCGAGCATGGCGTACGCCCGCCCGTAGCGCGGGTCGCGCTGGGTGGCCTGCTCGAAGAAGGCGGCGGCCTGCGCGAAGGCCTCGCGCGTGGCCTGCCCCTGCACGTACTGCCCCTTGAGCACCAGCGCGTGCGCCTCGGGATCGGCCGTCTCCTGCCGCGCGAGGGTGCGCCCGGCGCGGGGCCCCGTGAGCTCGACCTGCAGCTCGCGGACGATGGCGCGCGAGATCTCGTCCTGGATGGCGAACACGTCGCGCAGCTCGCGGTCGTAGTTCGCGCTCCACAGGTGAAAGCCCGTCCGGGTCTCGATGAGCTGCGCCGTGATGCGCACGCGCCCGCCGTCCTGCCGCACGCTCCCCTCCAGCACGTGCCCCACCCGCAACGCCCGGCCGATGGAATCCACCGGCACGTCGTTCCCCCGGTAGCGAAACGAGGACGTGCGCGCCGCCACCCGCAGCTCCGGCAGCTGCGCGAGCACGTTCAGCAGCTCCTCCGACAGCCCGTCCGAGAAGTAGTCGTTCTCCGGGTCGCCGCTCAGGTTGGCGAACGGGAGCACGGCGATCGAGGGTGCCTCCGCCGCCTGGGCCACGGGCGCCGCACTCCGCCGTCCCCGCAGCGCCCATCCGCCGGCGAGAAGGAGCAGCACCGCCACGGTCGCCATGGCGTACGGCATCCACCGTTTCCTCCGCCGGGGTGGATGCGACCGCGCCGGTTCGGGGGACGATGTCCGCGGCGCCGGATCCGCGATGACGGACGGGACATCCGGCCGGACCGGCGCCGAACCGGATGCGGGGACCCCAATGCCGGACGTCTCCGCCGCGGCGCCCGATGACGGAGCGGGCTCCGGCGCGGGCGTGGCAGACGCCGGCGGATTCGCAGGAGACGCCGGAGTGAGCGGGACGGGCGGAATCGTCGCAGCCGGCGCAACCGGCATCGCGGCGGGGGGATCGGCGCGGGGGGCGCGGAGCTGCTCCACCAGCCGCAGCGTCTCCGCCGACGGGGCCAGGCCGTACTCCGCGTCCAGGCGCCGCTCGAAATCCGCGAAGGCGGCCAGCGCGGCCGCGGGCTCGCCGGCGCGCTGCTGCAGCACCATCAGCCGGCGGATGGCCGTCTCCTCCGGCGCGAACCCGAGCGCCCGCTGCGCCCACAGCGCCGCGGCCCGCCACTCTCCCCGCGCCTCCTCCTGGTCCGCCAGCTTCCACGCGGCATCCACCGCCGCCCGCCGCCGCCGCGTCCGCTCCTCCTCCAGCCAGCGCTCCGCGTCCGGCGCATCGTCGATGAAGAAGCCGGGGAGCAGGTCGCCGCGGTAGAGCTTGAGCGCGTCCTCCCACCGCCCCTCGTCCACCGCGTCGTCGAACGCGGCGGCGTCGCACCAGAACACGGCGGGGTCCAGCCCCACCTCCCGGTCGGCGCGGCTGGCGAGGACGTCGTCGCCCAGGGAGCGCCGCAGCTGGTGCAGCGCCTGGCGCAGGCTGTTGCGGGCGCGCTCCTGGTCGCTCTCCGGCCAGAAGAGGCCGAGCAGCGTTTCGCGGCTGTGGAACCCGCGGGGGGTGGCCGAGGCAAGGTACGCCAGCAGGGCCAGCCGCTTGGGCTGGCTGAGCACGGAGCGCACCTCGACGGCATCGCGACGCAGGTCGACGGTGCCGAGAAGATGGAGTCGAATCAAGGGAAAAACACACGTGGAGGGGGCGTTATCCCAAAAATAACGCTGCGTTGAACGGCGCGCTAACCCCCTGTCGCCATGTTGCTCTCGCCGGCCGCCACCCCGACCGGGACACGGCCGATGACGATCCTCGATCTCATCCACTCCAGCGACAGGAGCTTATCATGACGACCCACGCGAACCCCCGCCCCGCCCGCCGTTCCGGCCGCATGACGCGGCGGATCACCGCCTTCCTCTCCTTCCTCGCCCTCGCGGCCTGCGGCGACGGGCGGGGGCCGCTGGACACCGGGGCGGCCGAGGTCGCCGCGGTGGAGGTGACGGCGCCCGCGGAGACGATGGATATGGGCGCGAGCATGCAGCTGAGCGCCACGCCCCGCAGCCGGAGCGGCGCGGCCGTCCCCGGCGCCGCGGTCACCTGGACGAGCAGCGACGAAGCGGTGGCCGCCGTGAGCGCGAGCGGGCTGGTGACGGCGTTCGCGCCGGGCCGGGCGATCCTGCGCGCCACGAGCGGCGGGCGGACGGGCGAGATGGCGGTCACCGTGGCGCCGCGGCCGGTCGCCTCGCTGGAGATCCTCCCCGGCGGCGAGGTCGTTCTCGATCCGGGCGCCGCCGCGCAGCTGCAGGCCGTGGCGCGCACGGCGGCGGGCGCCCCGGTGAGCGGGGTGGCGGTCGCGTGGTCCAGCAGCGATGCGGGCGTGGCGCAGGTGACGGAGACGGGCGCCGTCCGCGGCGGCATGCCGGGGACGGCCACCATCACGGCATCCGCGGGCGGGCGGGCGGCGCAGGTCGCGGTGCGGGTGTGGCCGCAGGTGGCCAGCGTGGTCGTCCTGCCCGGCGGGCCCAGCCTGGCGGTGGGCGGCACGGTGCAGCTGCGCGCCCGCGGCATCACGGCGGCCGGCGACACGGTCCCGCGGCCGGTGGCGTGGGCGAGCGAGAACGAGGGGGTGGCCACGGTAGATGCCGCCGGCACGGTGACGGCGCGGCGGCCGGGGAGCGCCGTGATCCGCGCGACGGTGGGGGGCGTGGCGGGGCGCGCGATCGTGATCGTGCACGGCACCACGGAGCAGCGGCTGGAGCGCGCCGGCGGGCAGCCGCTGCCGGCACGGATCGGGACGCGCAGCTTTCGCGACGCTGCCGGCGTGCTGCACGAGCAGCGCGTGATGGTGACGGGCGGCGTGCTGCGGATGGGCGGCGGCTACGAGCAGCGCCTGACGCTGGAGGTGTTCGAGGGCGACGTGCGGGTGAGCACAGAAACGTACGAGGACCGCGGCCAGGTGATGTACAACGTGTTCACGGGCGAACCCCTGTTCGGGTCCACCCTGCGCCCCGGCCTGCGCTTCACGGGCCGGTTCCTGGAGCAGGACGGCCTCCCCACGGGCGAGACGGCCACCACGCAGACGCTGGGCGGCGAGGGGACGGAGGTGGAGCTGCTGTTCGGCCAGCCCTGACGCGGGGCAGTCGGTGGTAGGGGTACGGCCCGGCTCCCGTTGACGGGAGCCGGGCCCTTTCTGTGTCCTAGCCCTACGATATACGACATCTTATTCCTCATTATAGTGATGCACTTCACCAAAAGGTGCATCGGCTATGCATCATAATTGTGAATGGGGCGACACGTTTCTCCGTGCTGCATCATTCCCGGTTCGTCCGCGCGGGGCCGATGATCCCGCAATTCTGCTGGACGGTGCCCCTGTAGCAGACTGATGTGGGCACAGGAGACGGACCTTCATCAAACGATACCTGGACAATCAGTTAGGAACGGACGCAGGATCGCCGGCCGGAGGGGAATCGGATGCCCTTCATCCACCGCAATTCCGTGGATTTGGAGAACGGCACGGCACGGGTGCCGGCACTGGACCCCGCATTGCTTTTCTAGGGGCCGACACGAACGTGCAACGAACCCATTTTGGACCTGCGGAGGATCGGATGAAGCGCTGGATCGCCCTCGCCGCGTGCATGATGACCGTGGCTGCCTGCCAGGACGGTGCGGAGCCCATGGGCCCCTCGGCCGACGCCGTGCTGCCCGCCAACGTGCTGGGCCTGAGCCCGCTCGTGAACATCGACCCGGTGCTCACCAGCCTGCTGAACTCGTCGGCACCCACCGATCAGCTGCAGGTGCTGGTGAACTTCAACGAGTCGCTCACCTCCAGCACCGTGCTCTCGGGGCTGCTGACGGGCCTGGGCGCGGGGACCATGGGCTTCGAGCACCTGCCCATGGTGTTCGCCGTGGCCACGCCGGCGCAGATCGCGGCCATGACCAGCCTGCCGGGGGTGACGGGGATCTACTCCAACAAGGAGCTGGAGTACTTCCTGGCCGAGAGCGTCCCCAGCATCAACGGGCACCTGGCGCACGCGGCGGGCTACACGGGCAAGGGCGTGGGCATCGCCATCCTGGACAGCGGCGTGGACGGGGCCTACAACCCCGACCTCAAGCACCCCACCCGCACCGTGCAGAACGTAAAGATCCTGGCGGACGCGGGCGACATCCTTCCCGCGCTCGGCGAGTCGGTACCCACGCCGGCCGGCGCCCTGTACGCGGAGAACGTGGGGAGCAGCGAGACCAGCTCGGGGCACGGCACGCACGTGGCCGGCATCGCAGCGGGTGACGGAACGGCGTCGGGCGCCAAGTACGTGGGCGTGGCCCCGGGCGCCAACCTGATCGGCCTGGGCGCGGGCGAGGCCATCCTGGTGCTGTGGGCCCTGGCCGGCTTCGACTGGATTCTGGACCACCACGCCGAGTACAACATCCAGGTCCTGAACAACTCCTGGGGCAGCACCGGCGACTTCGATCCCGCGCACCCCATCAACATCGCGAGCAAGAAGATCTACGACCGGGGCATCACGGTGGTGTTCGCCGCCGGCAACGAGGGCCCGGGCGAGAACACGCTGAATCCCTACAGTGTGGCGCCGTGGGTGATCTCCGTGGCGGCCTCGTGCAAGACGGTGTCGCCGGACCCCACCAACGGCGCGGGGCAGTGCGCGGGCGGCTTCCTGGCCGACTTCTCGTCGCGCGGCCGCCGGGGCGACCCCATGTACCACCCGGACATCACGGCGCCGGGCGTGAACATCGTCTCCACGCGCTCCATCTTCGGGGTGGTGATCGGCGGCACGGCGGTGCCCGCGGACCTGCTGGACTGCGCCATCAGCCAGCCCCACCTGGCCTACTACATGTGCATCGGCGGCACCAGCATGTCGGCGCCGCACGTGTCCGGCACCATCGCCCTCATGGAAGAGGCCGCCAAGGGCCGGCTTACCCCCGACGGCGCCCTGAACGCCCTGCGCCGCACGGCGCGCCCGGTGGCCGGCTACGGGGAGTGGGAAGTGGGCGCGGGCTACATGGACGCCTGGGCGGCCGTGCGCTACGTCCGCCGCTGAGCACCGGGCCACACCGGAAGATCGGGATCGACACGTGAACGGCGGGCCGGCCGCGGACCGCGGCCGGCCGTACGCCTGGAGAATCACATCCTGACGGACGGATGGGGACGATGAAGCGCCTTGTGCTCCTTTCCGCGCTGCTGGCCACGGCGGCCGCGTGCTCCGACTTCGACAACGCCGCCGCGCCGGGCGGGCCCGCGCTCTCGCTGGCGGGGACCAACCTGGCCCCGGCCCTTTCTACCGCGCTGGCCTCGGCGCTGCCGACGGACCGGCTGGTGGTGATCGTGAACTACGACCCCGCGCAGACCTCGTCGGCCACCGTGGCGTCGGCGGCGCGCGGGCTGGGCGCGGAGGTCATGCAGTTCAAGCACCTGTCGCTCGTGGCCGCGCTGGCGACGCCGGCGCAGATCCTGTCGCTCTCCACCCTCCACGGCGTGCAGGGCGTGTACGACAACGGCACGGAGCGGGTGCTGCTGCGCGAAAGCGTGGCGAGCATCCGCGCGGATGTGGCCGTGGCGGCGGGCTACACGGGGCAGGGGATCGGGGTGGCCATCATGGACAGCGGCATCAACGGGCTCAACCCCGACGTGGCGCATCCCTCCAAGACCGTGGCCAACGTCAAGTTCCTGGCGGACTTCGCCGACGTGGCAGAGGACGACGGCACGCCGCGCCTGGCGGGCGGGTTGTACGTGGAGAACCTGGCCAACACGGACAACAGCAGCGGGCACGGGACGCACGTGGCCGGCATCGTGGCGGGGAGCGGCGCGTCCACGTTCGGCGCGTACCGGGGCGTGGCGCCGGGGGCGCACCTGGTGGGGCTGTCGGTGGGCGAGGCGACGAGCATCGTGAACCTGTCCATCCTGCAGGCGGCGGACTGGCTGATCGAGAACGCGGCGAAGTACAACGTGCAGGTGCTCAACTGCTCGTGGGGGAGCAACGGGGCGTTCGATCCGGCGGACCCGGTGAACGAGGCCATGTCGGCCGTGCACGAGGCGGGGATCACGGTGGTGTTCGCGGCCGGCAACGAGGGGCCGGACGCCAACACGCTCAACCGGCGCAGCGCCAACCCCGACGTCATCAGCGTGGCGGCGTCGTGCAAGATCGGCGTGCTGGATCCCACCAACTCGCAGTCGCAGTGCGCGGACGGGCGCAGCCGGGTGCTGGCGAACTTCTCGTCGCGCGGCGTGGCGGGCGACCCGATGTATCACCCGGACATCACGGCGCCGGGCGTGCTCATCGTCTCCACGCGGTCGTACACGGGGACGCTGATGAACGCGCTGGACCTGCCGGATGATGCGCAGACGTGCAACATCGGCATCCAGAACGTGCAGAACTACACCTGCGCCAGCGGCACCAGCATGGCCAGCCCGCACGTGGCCGGCGTGGCGGCGCTGATGGAGCAGGCGAGCAACGGGCGCATCACGCCGGACCAGACGCTGGCGGTGATGCGGGCCACGGCGCGGCGGCTGTCCGGGTACGGGGAGTGGGAGGTGGGGGCGGGATACGTGGACGCGTACGCGGCGGCCCTGGCCGCGGTGCGCTACCGGCGGTGACGGCGCGCGGCTGAGTGCGGGGCGCGTGAGCGCGGAAGGGGCCAGGGCCGCTCCCGTGCTCGCCATCCCAACCGGTCCCCAGGGTCCTCCTGGATTCCTACCGAAGGAGCAGTTTCAACGCACTCGTGTCAAGAAACGCGCTCCGCACTCGCCCGCTCGGGGGCCCGCCCCCGGCCTCGCTTAGGCTCGTCCACCCCCTCCCACAAACTGCGTGGGAGGGGGTGTATACTTCTACGGGACCCGGTCGGTGGTGGCGGGGATTCGTGTTGGGCGGACTTCTGCATCAGCCGGGTCCCGGCGCGGGCATGCTCTTACCGATCGCGATCGTGTGGATGATCTGCCAGGCCAGGCATCCGTTCCGCAGCCGCGATTCTGCCTCCTTCAAAAAACGCGGATGGCCGTCCCCTCGCCGGCAGCAACCGGTCTACCAAGGCCCTGATGCTCCCTGCCGCTCGCCGTCCGATCCGCACCCGGACGTCGCGATGGCAATCATCCAGTCAGGCCGGCCTCTACGGATGCCGTTCGTGCGGGAGCGATGGGACGCGATGGCCGGTCGCGAATCGGCTGGATCGTGCAGGAGGCCAGAGATCCTTGGCAGTAAGGCGGCTGCCGGCGAGGGGGCGGCATCCGCGTTTTTTGGAGGAGAGGATACTGGCCGCCGGGCGCGGAACTCCGTCAAGCACGGATCCACCTGATCGCGATCCGTAAAAGCCTGCCGCCGGTGGAAGATCGTGCAGCGCACTCGCCGGTGCGGGATGTACCCCCTGACTGGAAATCGCCAGAGTCGAGTCGAGCGAGGCGCCGCCGAATCCAGCCTGCTGACAGATTCCGGGCGCCAGCCGAAGGACCTCCCCTCCCGTGCTCGACCTCAGCTTCACGAACCGATCCTCCCCGCGACGGGTCCCGTCCGCCCCGCCGTTGAGCAGTGCCGGCCCTGCGGCAGGAGAGCCGTAGAAGTATACACCCCCTCCCGCGCAGTTTGCGGGAGGGGGTGGACGAGCCTAAGCGAGGCCGGGGGAGGGCCCCGGTCGGCCCGGCAATCACCTTCCGTCGGTATTCTCCAGACCGCTACGCGTTGCACCATTTTGCAGAATCCCCCATACTGTGCTCATACCACAATCAATCGCTCCCAGCCGGCCGCTCTCGTGCCCCATCCGTCGCTGCTGGTCGTCGATCCCGCGCCCGACACGCTCGCGGCCGCCCGCGAAGCCACGGGCGGCCGGGCCGACGTGCGCCATGCGGAATCGCTGGGCGAGGGGCTGGAGCTGATGCGCGGCCGGACGTGGGACGCGGTGCTGCTCTCCCTGGACCTGCCGGCCGTGGACATGGCGCTGGTGGCGCGGGTGGTGGAGAGCGGCGTTTCCGCGTCGTCGCTGGTGCTGGCGGCGTCCCGGCCCACCATGCAGGCCATGGTGGAATCGTCGCGGCTGGGCGTGCTGGGGCTGGTGGCCTCGCCCGTGGACGCGCGCGAGCTGGCGGGGCTGCTGCGCGAGGTCTCGGCCGGGGACGAGGTGGTGCCGCTGGGACCCGGGGCGGACGAGGACGGCGACGAGGACGCGGCCATCGGCGCCAGCCCGGCCATGCTGGAGGTGTTCAGGATGGTGGGGCGCGTGGCGGGGAGCCCGGCCACGGTGCTCATCCTGGGGCAGAGCGGCACGGGCAAGGAGCTGGTGGCCAAGGCCATCCACCGCAACAGCCCGCGGGCGCCGGGACCCTTCATCGCCATCAACTGCGCCGCCATCCCCGAGAACCTGCTGGAAAGCGAGCTCTTCGGGCACGAGAAGGGGGCGTTCACGGGCGCCATCACCCGCAAGATCGGGCGGTTCGAGCGGGCGCACGGGGGCACGCTGTTCCTGGACGAGATCGGCGACATGTCGCTGCCTCTACAGAGCAAGATCCTGCGGGCGCTCCAGGAGCGGGAGATCGAGCGGCTGGGCGGCGAGGGGCGCATTCCGGTGGACGTGCGCGTGGTGGCCGCCACCAACCGCGACCAGCGCGCCGCCATCGGCGACGGGACCTTTCGTGAGGACCTGTACTTTCGCCTGGCGGTGGAGAC
>DATING010001224.1:0-3683 GCA_035474555.1 Longimicrobium sp.
GGGGGCGGGCCCCGGGGGGGGGACGCTACACCGCGTCGCTGAGCGACGTGAAGGTAAAGTCGCGCGCCTTGATGGCGGGCACCATCACCGACGCGCCGTCCTCGCCGCCGTCGTCCGCGTTCACCCGCACGGGCTCGCTCATCATCTCGATGTTGTTCAGCAGGAAGATGGGCGACTCGTTCCAGCGCAGGTTCTTGACCGCCGTGGTGATGCGCCCGTTCTCGATGAGGAACGTGCCGTCGCGCGTGAGCCCCGTCCACAGGATGGTCCGGGGGTCCACCGGGCGGATGTACCACATGCGCGTCACCAGCAGGCCGCGGTCCGTGGAGCGGATCATCTCGTCCATGCTGGCGTTGCCGCCCGTCATGGCCCAGCTGCCCCCGAAGGTGTTGGGCTGCCGGTTGTTGCGCTGCGCCCAGAACCGGTTGTAGGACAGGTCGCGCAGCACCCCGTTCTGCACCCACGTCACGGGCCCCGTCGGCAGCCCCTCGAAGTTGAAGGGCGCCCCGGGCATCCGCGGGTCCGCCGGGTCGCTGGTGATGCTGATGCGCTCATCCAGGAACTTTTCCCCGATCTTGTTGCCGCCGCCCTGCTTGCTGAAGAACGAGCGGCCCTCGTCCGCCGGCCGCGCGTTCATGGCGTTGGCCATCAGCTGCACCAGGTTGGCCACGGCCACGGGCTCCAGGATCACCGTCCACTCCCCCGGCTCCACCGCCCGCGGGTTGCGCGACGCCTCGGCCTTCTGGATGGCGCGGGCGCCCACGTCCGCCAGGTTCACCCGCGTCCAGTCGTTGTCGCCGCCGCTGGCCCAGCCGCTCCCCGTGCCGTCCGGCGTGCGCACCGTCGCCGATAGGTTGAAGCGGGTGCCGCGCGCGTAGGCGAACAACCCCTTCTTGTTGGCGACGGCGGTGGCGTTGGTGGAGTGGAACAGGTAGCCGGTGGAAATCAGGTTGCGTTGCGCGGCGGGCCCCGCCACCTGCATGATGGCGCGGGCGCGGTCCGCCGGCGTCATGTCGGCCGTGCTGTCGAAGAACGGCTCCACAGGCAGGTACTGCTGCGGCGTCAGCTCGCCCAGGTACTCCGGGTCTTCCGGCACCAGGCGCGCCAGCCGCTCCGACGTCTGCACCACCGTGCGCAGCGACGCGTCGTCCAGGCTGTTGGTGGTGGCCGACGCCGTGCGCTTTCCGAATGCGCTGGTGACGCTGACGTTCACGTCGTACGTGTCGCCGGCGGTGCTCACCTGGTTCTGCGCGAAGCGCGTGTTCCCGGTGGACGTGCTGAACAGGTTTACGCGGGCGTCGTCCGCCGTGCTGAACGACAGCACCTTCTGGGTGATGGCCTCGGCGTCGGAACGCGAGAGGTAGCGTGCGGGCATGGGATCAGCCCCTCCGGCCGGTGTTGATGACGTTGACCTGGCGGAAGCGGGCCGCCGGACAGGAGTGCGATACGGCGTTGCTCTGGGACGGCTGTCCCTTGCCGTCGAAGAACGATCCGCCCATGAAGACGGTGCTGGGGCCGCCCAGCAGGTCCATCCCGTTCCAGAACTCCGGCGTGCGCATCTGGTAGGCGACGTCCTTGAGCGTCCCCGTGATGCGGCCGTTCTTGATCTCCTTGAACGTCTGCCCGCCGAACTGCGCGTTGAAGCGCTGCTGGTCGATGCTGAACGAGCCGTCGCCGTCGATCAGGATGCCGTTCTGCACGTCGGCGATCAGCTCCTCCACGGACACGTCGCGCTCGGCGTTGGGGAGCAGGTTCACGTTGGGCATCCGCTGGAACTGCACGAACTCCCATCCCTCCGCGTAGCTGTTGCCGTGGCTGCGGACGGGCTTGCCCTGCTGGCGGTACCAGTCGGCCAGCATGGGCGCCTGCTCGCGGGTGGTCTGCAGGTCGTTGAGGACGCCGTCCTTGACGATGAGGAACTCGTCGGGCCGCACCCCCTCGTCGTCAAAGCCCACGCTGGACAGGCCGCCCACGGACGAGCGCTCGCCCTGCACGTTCATGAACTCGCGCCCGTAGCGGAACTTGCCCAGGTAGTCCTGCACGGGGTTGATGAACGACGTGCCCGCGAAGTTGGCCTCGAAGCCCATCACCCGGTCCAGCTCCGTGGGGTGCGCGATGCTCTCGTGGATGGTGAGCCACAGGTGCGTGGGGAGCAGCACCAGGTCGTAGCGTCCCGGATCCACCGACTTGGCCGTCAGCTTGGCCACGGCCTCCTCGGCCCAGCGGGTGGCGTTGCCCACCAGGTCGCCGTTGCGCACGTGCTCGTACCCCAGCCCGCGCGGGGCCAGGTCCACCGACTCGCGCTGCTGAAAGTCGCTGCCGTCCGCCGCCACGGCCGTGACGTCCATGAGCGGCCACGAGCGGTAGAGCGTCTGCTCGATGAACGAGCCCTCGGTGCTGGCGAAGGTCTTGTCCTGCTTGAGAAAGAACATGTTGGAGGTGACGAACTTGGCCCCGTTCACGGCCAGGGCCGCCGCGTTGGCCCGCAGCAGCAGGTCCACCTTCTCTTCGATGGGCACGTCGAACGGGTCGATCTCGATGGGCGCGCGCCACCGTCCCTCGGCCACGCGCTCCACGGGCGCCAGCTCCAGGGGCCGCGCGCGGGCCGTGGCGTTGCTCTGCGCCTGCGCCACGGCCTGCTGCGCCACGCGGGTCACCTCCTCGGCGGTCAGCTCGCGGCTGGCGGCGAACCCCCACGACCCGTTCGCCACCACGCGGACGCCGAAGCCGAAGGTGTCGGTGTCGTTGAAGAAGGTGATCTGCTGCTCGCGCGTGCCCAGCTGCTGTGCGCGGTTGCGCGAGATGCGCACGTCCGCGTAGGTGGCGCCGGCCGCGCGGGCCGCGTCCAGGGCGCGCATGGCCAGCTCGCGGTTGAGCACGGGGTCCATCGCCTCGCGGGGGGCCGCGGCGGCGATCATGCGCGGCAGCACCAGCTGGCCTGCGCCCAGCGCCGCGGTGGTGGCCGCGCTCCGCAGGACGAAATCTCTGCGTTTCATGGGTTTGCTCCGACGAACGTGTGGGGGTCGGTTCGGGACGGGTGCAGCGGGTCGTGCGACGCGCGTCCGGACAGGCGCGGGTACGGCGGATGCACGCGGACAGTCTACGCCGTGCGCACCCCCGGCGGAAAGCTCCGCGGGATGGATGGCGGGCCGCGCGGGACGATGCGTGTCCGCGCGGTGCCGCCGCCCCGCCCGCCGGGACGGACGTGCTGGAAATTTCGCACCTGCCTTGGATGTACGTCGCGCCCGGAAGGTTGGCAAGGTGCGCGATGATTCCGATCGATGTGGCGGACCCCGCGCCTGAGCGGCTAAAGCCGCCGCTGGGAAAGCGGTAAGCCCCGTCTCGGCTCGCTGCGCTCGCCGAACGGGGCTTCAACTGCGTGAACTTCGCCCGGTTGCACACGAGTTGCCGGTGCACGAGCTGTCGGCGCAGGCCGACATCGCAGGTTCATTGCGCGATTTCAATCGCCGGCCGGTGGCCACGGCTTCCGCCGTCCACGTGGAAACCTGTCCCCTGACCCCGGCCAAGCACGACGATCCCGGCCACCCGCGAAGATCCATCCGCCGTTCTCCCTCCCCCACGCAGTTTGTGGGGGAGGGTCGGGGAGGGGGGCGCCCCGCCCGCGCACCACACCTCGCATCACCCGAACCACCCCCCATCCCGCCCCATCCCGCCCCATCCGT
>DATING010001225.1:0-2511 GCA_035474555.1 Longimicrobium sp.
TTTTATCTGCTGCGTAAGTCAGGCGCCGGGCCGCAACGGCGCCGGGCCATGATTGATCGGCAGGCGATCCGGCCCGTCCGAGTAGCGAAGGCGGCCGGCGTGGCTCTCGGGATAGATCATCAGGTTGACGACCCCCTCGACCGCGCCGGAGGGTGCGCGGATGGCGCGAAACCCGTCGCGCAGGACGGCTTCGCGCACCACGCGATGAGAGCTCCCGTAGCCGGCGCCGAGAAGCTGGCGTTCCGTGACTCCGTACCGCGCCCGCACGTCCTCGTCGCCCAGGTCCAGGACCGGCTCCACGTCCACCTGGATGGAGACGAGGTCGCGCGGACGCGTGGCGTAGCCGGGTTCGCCGTTGGCGAGCTTGTCGTACTCCGCGAGGGCGCCGTCGGCGGTGTAGGAGGTATACAGGCAAGCGATCCGGGGCCGCTGCATGTTCCAGCGGCCCCGGGCCAGTTGCATCCATCCGGCGTGGAGAGGTTCCGCGCCATGGGCACGTGCCTCCACACCAGCCGCCGGACTCTCACGTAAAGGCGCCGGATTCCAGGGTCGCCAGCGCGCTCGCGACGCGGGACACCTGCCCGCGCCGCAGCAGCGAGATGGGCGAGCGGCCGCGCAGCAGCCGGCTGGGCGAGTGCAGCCACAGCTCGCGCGCCGCGGGTTCGGGAAACACCTCGCGCAGCACGTACTTGAGCTCGCGCAGGTCCTCGATGCGCTCCTTCTGGCGCGGACGGGGCACGTGCTGCTCCTGCCGCCACCGGCGCAGCGTCCGTTCGGACACGGCCAGGATGCCGCCGATCTGGTCGTACGTCAGCCCCACCTCGTCGTGGGCCCAGCTCAGCGTCTCGTCGATCGCCCGGATCTCGGCTTCGGCAGTAGCCATGTGCGTGCTCGAATGCGTGTGGATTGCTGACCGAATCAGCCGCATCCAAGCTTATCGCCCGGCGAATGTCCGGTCAAGTGACCCATCGTTCGTCCGCATGGCTGCTTCGTGGATGGCCTGCACCGATGGATGCCGGGGAGGATGCGCGGACTCGTGGCCCGTTCCTTCCTGTGGTCCACCGGCCGAGGGACGCGCTCCACCCTGGCTCCGGGCCCCATGAAGATCGTCGCGGTCACCGCCTGCCCCACGGGCGTCGCGCACACGCTGATGGCCGCCGAGGCCCTGAAGAAGACGGCGGCGGTGATGGGCCACGACCTGCGCGTGGAGACGCAGGGCTCCATCGGCGCGCGCGACACGCTGTCGCAGGCGGAGATCGCGGCGGCGGACGCGGTCATCCTGGCGTCGGACATCCACGTGGACGTGGCGCGGTTCGCGGGCAAGCCGGTCCACGCGGTGCGCACCAGCGACGCCATCCGCCACACGCGCCAGGTGATCGAGGCCGCCGTCGCGCAGGTCCCCGCCGCCGCGCCGTCCGCATCCACCGCCACGTCATCGGCCGAATTCGCGGAGATCTCCGTCGTCCCGCCGTCCGCATCCACCGCATCCGCATCTGCCGAATCCGTCGGAACGGCATCCGCCGGGACTGCATCCACCGAAGCCGCACCGCCGCAGGGGCTGGCGGGCAAGCGGCTCGTGGGGATCACGGCGTGCCCGACGGGGATCGCGCACACGTTCATGGCCGCGGAGGCGCTGCAAAAGGCCGCCGTGGCCATGGGGCACACCATCAAGGTGGAGACGCAGGGCTCCGTCGGCGCCAAGAACCAGCTGACGCCGGAGGACATCGCCGCGGCGGACGCGGTGGTAATCGCCGCGGACACCAAGGTGGATACGACGCGCTTCGCCGGGAAGCCGGTCTACGTCACCAGCACCAAGGCGGCGATCAAGGCCGGCCGCGACGCCATCGGCACCGCGCTGGCGCAGCCGGCATCGGCCGCGGGTCCGGTCGCATCGGCCGATGGGGGGGCGGGGAAGGGGGAGCGCGCGGGGCCCTACAAGCACCTGATGACGGGCGTGTCGTACATGCTGCCCGTGGTGATCGCGGGCGGGCTCGCGATCGCGCTGGCGTTCGCGCTGGGCGGCATCTACGCGGGGGAGCGGGAGGGGTCGCTGGCGTGGGCGCTCAACACCATCGGCGGGGGGACGGCGTTCCACCTGTTCGTGGCCGTGCTCAGCGGCTTCATCGCCTTTTCCATCGCGGACCGGCCGGGGCTGGCGCCGGGGCTCGTGGGCGGCATGCTGGCGCAGAACCTGGGCGCGGGCTTCCTGGGCGGCATCGTCTCCGGGTTCCTGGCGGGCTACCTGACGAAGTTCCTCGCGGAGCGGATCCGCCTCCCGGCCACGCTGGAAGGGCTCAAGCCCGTCCTCATCCTCCCGTTCCTTTCGACGATCATCGTGGGACTGGCGATGATCTTCGTCATCGCGCCGCCGGTGGAGGCGCTGAACACGGGGCTCAACGCGTGGCTGCTGGGATTGCGCGGGGCCAACGCGGTGGTGCTGGGACTGATCCTGGGGACGATGATGGCGCTGGACATGGGCGGGCCCCTGAACAAGGCGGCGTACACCTTTGC
>DATING010001226.1:0-3298 GCA_035474555.1 Longimicrobium sp.
ACGGCGGCGGTAGCCTGCCTGTGCGGCGCCGGCGCCGCGGCGGGGTGCGCCCCGCAGGTGAGCACGCAGCAGGAGGTACAGATCGGCGCGCAGTACTCGCAGCAGATCAACCGCCAGATGCCGATGCTCAACGACCAGGCCACGCTCAACTACGTGAACCAGATCGGCCAGCAGATCGCGCAGATCGCCGACCCGCGCGGTATCCGGTACAACTTCTACGTGGTGAACTCCGACGTTGTCAACGCCTTTGCCCTTCCCGGCGGCTACGTCTACATCAACCGCGGCATCATCGAGCGGGCCGACAACGTGTCGGAGCTGGCGGGCGTGCTGGCCCACGAGGTGGGGCACGTGGCGGAGCGGCACAGCATCGAGCAGCTGCAGCGGGCACAGAACGCGAATCTCGGACTGAACGTGCTGTACGGCGTGCTGCTGGGCCGCAACCCGTCGGGCGTGGAGCAGGCGGGGATCCAGGTGGGCGGCAGCGCCGTGTTCGCCGGCTACACCCGCGACGCCGAGCGCGAGGCCGACGCGGTGGCCGTGGGCTACATGATGCGCGCGGGCTACAACCCCAACGGGCTGCCCAGCTTCTTCCAGGAGCTGCTGGAGCTGCAGCAGCGCCAGCCCGGCCGCGTGCAGCAGTGGTTCGCCACGCACCCCACCACGCAGGAGCGGGTGGCGAACACGCAGGCCGCCATCGCGCGCACGCCGGGCGCCAACGCCAGCAACCTGGTGACGGACACGCGGGCGTTCCAGAACATCCGCGCACGGGTCGCGTCGCTCCCGGCCCCGGCGGACCGCCGCCGGTGAGGGCGCGCGGAACGTCCTTCGCGGGCCGGGCGCGCAACGCCCGGCCCCTGCGCGGCGGCGCCGTGCTGCTCGCCATGCTCGCCCTGGGCGGGTGCGTGAACGAGCAGCGCGAGGTAGCGATCGGCAACCAGATCGCGGCGCAGATCAACATGCAGGTGCCGCTGGTGCAGGACGTTCCGCTCAACCTGTACCTGAACGACCTGGGCGGGCTCATCGCACGCCACAGCGAGCGCCCAGACCTGCAGTACCACTTCTACCTGGTGGATTCGCCGGCGCTCAACGCGTTCGCGCTCCCCGGCGGTCACATCTACGTGAACCGCGGGCTGGTGGAGCGCACGAGCAACGTGTCGGAGCTGGCGGGGATCCTGGCGCACGAGATTGGCCACGTGGCCGCGCGTCACGGCGCCGAGAACCTGCAGCGGCAAATGCGCACGCGCAGCATGGCATCCACCATGTACCAGCTGATCCTGGGCCGCAAGCCGCTGCTGGACCAGGAGGCGCTGGACCTGGGCGGCGCCCTGTGGTCCGCCCAGCACTCGCGCGCCGACGAGGCCGAGGCGGACGAGCTGGCCGTGAGCTACCTGGTGAACACGGGCGTGGACCCGCGCGGCATGCTGAGCCTGTTCAGCACGCTGTGGGCGGAGGAGCAGCAGATGCCGGCCAGCGAGCAGGTGTCGTGGTTCAGCACCCACCCGGGGACGGCGCAGCGCATGCAGGCCACGCGGCAGCGCATCCGCGCCCTGCCGCAGCCGGCCCGGCCGCTGGCGACCAACAACGACAGCTACGCGGCGTTCCTGCGGCGCGTGACGGAGCTGCCCCCGACCATGGGGCTGGTGCTGCCGCCCGGGCACCCGGGGATGCCGGGGCAGTAGGAAGAAAGTCCCAAGTGCCCAGTCCCAAGTGCCAAGTAAGGGCCGGGGGATCGGCGGATGCGGGACGGTGGATGACGGAGCGGCGCGGCACGGGTTGAGTGCCGCGCCGCTTCTGGTTTCGGAGAGTGCCGAGTGCCAGTTTACAAAGTGCCGGGTCACCGCACTGCTGTGCTGTTCACTTGGTACTTGGCACTGGGCACTTGGTACTTTGGACTTTCGTATCCCATGAGCAGCACGCTTCCGATCGCACTGACCATCGCCGGATCGGATTCCGGCGGGGGCGCGGGAATCCAGGCGGACCTCAAGACCTTTCACGCGTTCGGCTGCTTCGGCACGTCGGCCATCACGGCCATCACGGTGCAGAACACGCGCGGCGTCACCGGCGTCCACGCGGTGCCCGTGCAGACGGTGCAGGAGCAGATCCGGGCCGTGGCGCAGGACCTGCCGCCCGCCGCCTGCAAGACGGGGATGCTGGCCACGTCCGAGGTGGTGCGCGCCGTGGCGGAATCCATCCGCCGCCACCGGCTGCCCAACTACGTGCTGGACCCCGTGATGGTGGCCACCAGCCACGACCGGCTGCTGGACGCGGACGCGGAGCGCACCATCCTGGAGGAGCTGCTCCCCCTGGCCGCGTGCGTGACACCCAACCTGGACGAGGCCTCCATTCTCGTGGGCGAGACGGTGGATGACGAGGCGTCCATGCGCCGCGCCGCGCGCACGCTGGTGGACCGCGGCGCGAAGTCGGCGCTGCTCAAGGGTGGGCACCTGCCGGGGCCGGAGCTGGTGGACCTGCTGTGGGATGGGCGCGAGTGGCACGAGTGGCGGCATCCCAAGCGGGAGACGCGCAACACGCACGGAACCGGCTGCACGCTCTCCGCGGGGATCGCGGCGGGGCTGGCGCACGGGCGGCCACTGCGGCAGGCGGTGGAGGACGCGCTGGACTACGTGCAGCGCGCCATGGCCGCCGCCCCCGGCCTGGGCTCCGGCCACGGCCCCCTCAACCACCTGGTGCCCGGGCGGATGGAGCACGCGCAAGCCGGCGGCTGAGGCGCGGAGGGTTCGGTTCGAGGGACGGGCTCCGGATACGATAGCCGGCATCCGTCCTGAGCGGATGAATCCGCCGCAACAACTGCAGAAAGCCTCACAAACTGCGTGAGGCTTCAACAGCCGTGCGGGCAGAGTCCAGGCGCGACGGCGGGCAATTGAGCGGCGCCGGGCGGGACATCAGGCCACGCGGCACGGAAGCGACCATCCGTCCTGAGCGGCTAAAGCCGCCGCTGGGAAAGCGGTAAGCCCCGCCCCGGCCGCTGGCGCGTCCGTGCGGGGCTTCAACTGCGTGAACGACGCCCCGGTGCACACCGGCTGCCCGTGCACGGCAGTCCGCGCAGGCGGACTTCGTGATTTTCCAGCGGCGAATTCATTCGCTCTTGGCCCGGCGGAACCCCGCCCCGGTGCACACTGCCCCGCCCGTGCACGGTCTGTCGGCGAAGGCCGACATCGCGGGTTCATTGCCGCGAAGTAACTGCCCAACTAGCTCAGCAGGGCATCATGGGGGCGTCGGAGAAAACGCTGCGGAGAGCCTCCAGGAGCGGGAGGTGCTGCTTGCGTATGGTGGAGAT
>DATING010001227.1:0-5462 GCA_035474555.1 Longimicrobium sp.
CTTCCGCTCGCCGCTGGAGATCATCCGCACCGCTTCCAGCTTGAACTCGCGTGTGAACTGCCTTCGCTTCTCGGCCATGTGTCACCTCCTGCCCGTAACCTACGGGCTTATGTTGGTGTCCACCAAGCCGGGGTAATCCTATCACCCTCCGCTCCCTCCGCTCCCTCTGTTCCCTCTGTTCCCTCTGTTCCCTCTGTTCCCTCTGGGTGAGAATCGTTTTCTTTCCCGGATCCGGTGTGAGGAAACGAGATCGTTCGCATCTGAAACGCACGCAAGGGAATCCATACTGTGCCGCCAGACACGATTCGCCCGTTAGTAATCGACACGATCGAAGTCATAGATCAACGCGCGTACATCGAACTCTTGGAGAAAACCAATCAGCAGCTCAGTTTTTGGTGGACTCCCTGGAGTGTGATGCTGGCCTTTTTGAGCGTTCTTGTCGGAGGGGGAGCAATCTTAGCCGCCGTCTTGCTGTTCCGTCAGAGTCGGGAGAACCGTGAAATGGTTCTTGAGGTGGTGGAGGAACAGCTTGAAGTCCTAGCACGGTTCGTGGAGGAAAAGAACGCTCTCGTAGATTTGCGGTTGAGCGAGATTCGCCAAGAGATGGACAATGCGAGCGGCGAGCACCTCCAAAAGCTGCAGTCCGACTATGATAGCTGGAAACGGAAGCTGGTGACGCGCCCGCCCAGAGAGCCCGGCTTCTTCAGGGTCGGGGATACTAAGCGGGAACATCCATTTCTAGCTACACGGCGTTCGGGCTCTCCCGCTAAGGCGGCTCCAAGCGGAAGTCGTTGCCCGAACTGCGGAACTCACTGGGATCTGGATGAGCCCATCCGCTCAGGGGATCACTTGGAGTGCCCACGGTGCGCTGCCGAGTTTCCCCTACGTTAGACTGACCTTAAGCTTGGCCAAGTACTCTCATCTTACTTCGCCAGGTTCACGTTCACGTACTCGTCTTCCCCCGTGACGTCGCGGACGACGTGCTCGCGCAGCCAGTCGGGGAGCGCGACCTCGTGGTCCTCGGACGGCAGCTCGATCTCGGCGAGGATGAGGCGGCGGTCGCGAAAGCGGTCGATCTCCCACGTCAGGTCGCCGTCCGCCACGCGATAGCGCTGCTTGCGGACGCGGCGTCCCTTGGTGAGCGGCCACAGGCGGCGGAAGGTGGCCTCGTCCGCCTCTTCCTCCACCTCCACGCGGCTGATGCCGGAGCCCAGCTTGACCGTGCGGTAGAAGCGCGCCGGCTCGCCGGACCGCCGGACGCGGCGCACCCGCTCCTGCAGCCGCTTGCCCGGCAGGTAGCCCTGCGCGATCTCCGTGCGGATGGCGCCCTCCGGCAGCGACGGCATGCGCATCAGCAGGTACTTGCGCTCGATCTCCACGTCCTCGCCCGCGCCGGGGCCCGCGCGGAGTTGCGCGGCCAGGGCGTGCACCTGCGCGAAGAAGTTGTCCGCGTGGCCCCCCAGCCACTCGCCCTCCACGTCCGCGTACAGCCGCTCCGTCTCGCGCACGGCGGCGGCCGCGAGCGCGTCCAGCCCGGGGAGCACGGGCGGGTCCGGCGCGGGATCCATCGCCTCCGCCTTGGCCCGCTCGGCCGCGAGCAGCTGGCCGGCCACGTAGGCGTCGTGCATCTGCCCCAGCACGTCCTGCAGCTTCTTGATGCGCTTGACGACGGCGCGCACGGCCTCGTTGTCCTCTGCGAACGGCTCCAGCAGGTAGCGCAGCCGCTTGGCGTCGATGCGCCCCTCGTGCAGCAGCTCCTGCTCCTCGATGGACGACACGCTGTCCAGCGCGGCCTTCAGCACGTCCGCGTGCTCCACGGTGAGGTCCGCCACGGCGCCGCCCATCCGCGGCTCCTCGCGCGGGTCGCCGGCGGTCACGCGGGCGGCGTACCACTCCAGCCGCTCCGCCAGCCGCTCGCACTCCCGTTCGAAGTCGCGGGCCACCTCCTCGCGCAGGCCGGCATCCAGCTTGGTCTGCCGCTTCCGCAGGCGTGCCAGCAGCCACTCCAGCCCGGGCACCTCGTCCTCGCCCAGGTCGCCGCGCCGGTCGTCCATCCAGCCGATCATCACCTCGCCGTCGCGGGCGTCGCCGGTGGCGTGGGCCAGCTTGCGCAGCCGCTGCCGGTCCTTGCGCCCAATGCCGCCCTCCAGGTGGATGCGGTAGGCGCGGACGGTGCTGCGCAGGCGGCGGATGGCCACGCGGAAGTCGTGAAGCGCCTCCCCATCTTCCGCGTCGTCCAGGCGCACGCGGGCGGCCTGGGCCTCGTCCAAAAAGTGGAGGGCCAGCCAGCGGGCCGCGCGGGGTGCCGCCAGCTCCAGGAGCGCGCCGCCGCCCTTCACCGGTCCTTGCCCAGCGAGCGGAGCAGCCGGGGCGGCAGCGCCCACGCCAGCACCGCGTTGCCCCCCGCCGGCGGATCGTCGAACTCCAGGAGCACGGCGCCGCCCTTCTTGAAGTCCACGAACGAGTCGTTGCGCCCCGTCAAAAGCCAGCCCACCAGGAAGCCCAGGTGCGGCTCGTGCCCCACGATGGCCACGGTGTCGCCCAGCTGGTGGCTGCGCAGCCACCCCAGCAGCTCGTCCGGCCGTCGCTCGGGCGAGAGCTCGTCTACCGTGCGGCTCTCCAGCCCGCCGTATTCGCGCGACACCATCTCCGCCGTCTGCGCGGCGCGCAGCAGGGGCGAGGTGGCCAGCACGTTCAGCTTGGGGACGATCCCCTTCAGGCCGCGGACGCCGGCCTTCATCTTCTTGCGCCCGTCGTCGGTCAGGGGGCGCCGGGCGTCCGGCTGGCCCGTGACCGCGAACGCATCGCGCTCCTCGGCGACGGCGTGGCGAATCACCAGCAACCTCATCTCGTCCTCCTCGTCATCCTCGTCCCGTCGGTTCCATGGGTTGTGCGGGCTAGTCGTCCCACGCGTCGTCCTGGGCCTCCACCTCCACCACGGCGGAGCCGTCGGCCGTGTACGTGACCGTCACCTGCCAGGGGCGGCAGCACACCTGGCAGTCTTCCACGTACTCCTGCCGGGTGCCGCTGCCGGGGTCCAGTGCGATGCTGACCGCTTCGCCGCAGTAGGGGCACGAGACGTCGGCGTCGGTGTCGGCCGTGCCGTCGCCCAGGGGAAAGTCTTCGTCCAGCCCGGCGTCCTCGGGCTCGTCGGCGATGTAGATCATGCCATCCAAGATGCGTGCTCCGTGCCCGCGCGCCAACGGGCGGCTTGCCGGGCGGGCGCGCGGGCGGGTACAATCCATCCATCCACGATCCATTCGTCTCCGGCGAAGGTGCATCCCATGAAGCGCATGACTCCGATCTCCCGCGCGGCGCTGGCCCTGGCCGCCACGCTTTCCCTGGCCGCCTGCTCCTCCGGCACCCCCGAGGCCGAGCCCGCGCCGGCGACCGAGGCCCCGGCCACACCCGCCGCGCAGCCGCAGGCGCAGGCCCAGCCGGGTGCCCAGCAGGCACCCGCCTCGCCCCGCGACACGGCGGAGATGACGTACGCTGGCGAGCGCATCTACGTCGACTACGGCCGCCCGTCCGTGCGCGGACGCACCATCATGGGCGGACTGGTGCCGTATGGGCAGGTGTGGCGCACGGGCGCCAACGCGGCGACCACGCTCGTGACCCCGCGCGACATCCGCATCGGCGACACGCCCGTCCCCGCGGGCACCTACACGCTGTACACGCTGCCGGCGGAAAGCGGCTGGCAGCTGATCGTCAACAAGCAGACGGGGCAGTGGGGCACGCAGTACGACCAAGCGCAGGACCTGGCCCGTATCCCCATGCGCGTGGAGCGGACGTCCGCGCCCGTGGAGCAGTTCACCATCCAGCTGATGGCGGGGAGCCCGGCCAGCCTGGTGATGGAGTGGGAGAACACGCGCGTGTCCGTGCCCGTCACCATTCCCGCCCCCGGCGGCGCGTGATGGAAGAGCAGATCCGGACGGCCCCGCACGGGGAGCCTTTCGCCCGTTTTGGCGAATGGATGCAGCGCGCCCTGGACGCGAAGGTGGCGGAGCCCACGGCCATGGCGCTGGCCACCGCGGACGCGGAGGGCCGGCCGTCCGTGCGCATGGTGCTGCTCAAGGGCTTCGACGAGCAGGGCTTCGTGTTCTACACCAACCTGGAGAGCCGCAAGGCGCGCGAGCTGAGCGCCAACCCCAACGGGGCGCTGTGCCTGTTCTGGCAGCCGCTGGAGCTGCAGGTGCGCATCGAGGGCGCCGTGCAGCCGGTGACGGACGCCGAGGCGGACGAGTACTACGCGTCGCGGGCGCGGGGCAGCCGCATCGGCGCGTGGGCGTCGCGCCAGAGCCGGCCGCTGCCCTCGTACGGGGAGCTGATGGGGCGCGTGCAGGAGTACGAGGCCAAGTTCACGGGGGATGACATCCCGCGGCCGCCGCACTGGTCGGGCTTTCGGCTGGTGCCGTCGCGCATCGAGTTCTGGCAGGGCCGCCCCAGCCGCCTGCACGAGCGCGAGCGCTTCGACCGCGATCGCGACGGCGACGGCTGGCGGGTGCAGGACCTGTATCCGTGACGGGAGGGAACAGGGAATAGGGAATAGGGAATAGCGGGATCGTACTCGATCCTTTCCCTCGTTCCTTGCGAACGTCTTGCTTCACAGTGAACCGGCCCCGAGCTTCTGCGCGGGGCCGGTCTCGTCTTCCGCCGATCCTCCTTCAAAATCCTCTCGAAAGCCACACATGCCGCGCTACCTCCCGCTCCTCGTCATGCTCCTGCTCGCGCCCGCCGCCGCACGCGCGCATGCGGCGGACTCCGTCCAGCACCTTTCGGCGGATGCGCTGCGGGAGGCCGTCGCGGCGGTTCCCGGCGAGCCGGACCGTTCCCTGTATGTCCGCATCGTGGCGGATCGGGGCTACACCGTCATCGCGATCCGCCGCACGGGCGACGGCGAGGCCGAGATCCACTCCGAATGGGACGACGTGATGACAGTGCAGGAAGGCACGGGCACCCTGCTGCACGGCGGCCGCGTGGAAGGCGGACGGGTGACCGCGCCCGGCGAGCGGCGCGGCGGCCGGATCGCGGGCGGAACTCGCCAGGTGCTTGCCCCGGGCGACGTTGCGCTGATCCCCGCCGGGACGCCGCACCAGGTGCTGGTGCCCGCCAACGGCTCCATCCGCTACCTCGTCACCAAAATCAGGCGCCAGGCGGACGCACCACCCGCGTGACGCGTGCGACACCAGGGGGACAGCGGTGGTCACGCGTGACCGGACGTGGCGCATTCGTGTTGCGCGGTGTGCGCAACGTGGCGTGTTCTTGCTCTTGATGGTTAAAGGGAATCGTGTAGATTTGGGCACACGCTTGTTGCGCCAAGGAGGAGCACATGGTTCCCCAGAAAAAGCTGCCCCCCGAGCAGCCCGGTCCCGGCGAGGTGCCCGACATGAGCAACGCAATCCCGTTTCGCCCCACGCTTCGTTCCGGGGGCGCAAACGTGCTCCCGCTGCACCGGCGCCTGG
>DATING010001228.1:0-2743 GCA_035474555.1 Longimicrobium sp.
CAACATGGACGCCATGAACCCGTGGGGGCGCACCCGGTCCATCGTGAGCCTGGGATACGGGCAGAGCTCGCTGGAGGACATCCTGATGCGCCACGCGGTGCTGCAGGGGCGCACGGTGGTGGCCGACCCGGAGCCGGAAAAGGGGTACTTCTACCGGGCCGACCACCTGGAGCTGGCGCGCGGGGGCGTTCCGGCGCTGTCGTTCCTCTTTCCCGGCACCGACTACCGCAACCCGGACCCCGGCTATGGCGAGCGGGTGCGCGGCGCGTACATCCGTGACGACTACCACAAGCCCACCGACGAGGTAAAGCCGGACTGGGACATGAGCGGCATCGTGGAAGATACGCAGCTGCTCCTGCACGTGGGGCTGGAGGTCGCCAACGGAAACGCCTGGCCCACCTGGAGCCCCGGCAGCGAGTTCCGCTCCCGCCGCGAGCGGGTGCCCCCGCCGGCCGCCGCGGATTCCAGCGGCGCGCGGATGTAGTAGCTTCTGGGGATGGAAGACGGGGCGGAGCACGCCGGGTTCTCTGCCTTGGTTCCCCGATGAGCTTGCTCTCAATGGATGAAATTAGCTAAAATGACTAACCCGATGACGGGCAGTGTTTCATCCAAGCAGGGGGAGCAATGGCCGGGAACGATGCAGGAAACAAATCGAGATCCCACGGCCGGGGGAAGACCGTCGTGATGACCTCCACCGAGGCGCAGAATGGCTTTGGCCGCATGCTGGACGCAGTCGCCAACAATGGCACTGTCCTCATCAAGAAGCACAACGTCACGCGAGCGGTGGTGATTTCGGCGGATCGCTACGAGGCGCTGACACGGGAAGAATCGCCCGCGCTGGACGCCCTTGCGGCCGAGTTCGACGACATGCTCGCGCGGATGCAGCGCCCCGGGGCCCGTTCCGGGATGCAGGCCGCGTTCGATGCGTCGCCCGACGTGCTTGCAAGCGCGGCGGTCGCGGCCGCCATGCGCCGCGCCGGGTGAAGTCTCAGCCGGAGCGCCGGCCCAGCATCTTCGTGCTCGCGGGGACGAATGGGGCCGGGAAGAGCAGTGTGGCCGGCGCCGCATTCCGTGAAAGCGGGATGGACTACTTCAACCCCGACGAGGCGACCCGCCGGTTCCGGGAAGCGGATCCCGGCATAGCCCCGGAGGTGGCAAACAGCAACGCGTGGCTGCAAGGTACGCACTTGCTGCAGAGGGCGATCAGCGAACGCCTGGACTTTGCGTTCGAGACCACACTCGGCGGAAACACGATCCCGCGATTGCTGGAAGAGGCCCACGCGGCGGGGCTGGCCGTCCGGGTCTGGTTTGTGGGGCTGGAAAGTCCGGAGCACCACATCGCCCGGGTCAAGGCGCGTGTCGCCGCAGGCGGGCACGACATTCCTGAAGCGAAGATCCGGGAGCGGTATGACCGCAGCCGGGAGAACCTGATCCACCTGCTGCCCTCGCTTGCCCAGCTGCGGATCTACGACAACAGCGCCGAGGGTGATCTTGCCGCGGGCGTGCCTCCAGCTCCTCGGCTGATCCTGCACGCAAGCGATGGAGTGGTGCTGGAGACGTGCGGGGTCGCGGAGGTGCCGGATTGGGCGAAACCGCTGTTCATCGCGGCGCTTCGACAGTATTCCATCTGACGCGTGGAACTCCAAAGGACTGCAGGACGCGGATGACGGGCCACGCCTGTACTCATCACTGATATTGCATCTGCCACAGTACCAGATCGCAAGCATCGCCACGCTTGATACTTCTTGCATTTCCTTGTTTATTACAGCGTCCCATTTCGGGGCACGTGCAAGTCCTTCCGCAAGCTGGTCTCTCTCATGTCCAGGTCCCGCGCCCGCAATCTCGGCGTCGTCATCCTTCTCCTGGCCGCAGGTCTCGGCGCCGGTGTCCTTTGGCGCGACGCGGCGGGGGTAGAAACGGCCGGCAACGCGCTGCTTCCCGAGACGGACGCGGAAGGCCGCGCGCGCGCGGACTCGACGAACGGGGAGCCCGCGCCGCCGCCCAAGCCCAAGCGGCAGATCGTGCCGGACCTGCAGGTGGTGGTCAACATCCCCAGCGGGCGGCTGCAGCTGATGGACGGTGACAGCGTGGTGCGCAGCTACCCGGTCTCGGTCGGCTCGGCGCGCTATCCCACGCCGGTGGGCGACTACCTGCTGGCGACGGTGATCTGGAACCCGTGGTGGAACCCGCCGCCGGAGAGCGGCTGGGCGCGCAACCGCAAGCCGGAGCCGCCGGGCCCCAACAACCCCATGGGCCGCGTAAAGCTGCACATGGATGAACTCATCTACATCCACGGCACCAACTCCGAGGGGCGGCTGGGCGCGCCGGCATCGCACGGGTGCATCCGCATGTCCAACGCGGACGTGGTGGACCTCGCGCGGCGGCTGCACCGGTACGCGGCGCCGTCCATGGGCGACGCGGAGCTGGACCAGATGTCCACGGCGGGGCGCAAGGAGCGCCACACGGTCATGGCGCGCTCCATCCGGATGCGCGTGACCTACGACGTGGCCAGGCTGCAGGGCGACCGCCTGCACGTGTATCCCGACGTGTACAGCAAGGGCGAGTACTCGGCGCGGGTGCGCCGGGAGCTGGCCCGCGGCGGGCTGGACTCGGCGCAGGTGCCGTCCGCGGCCATGGTGCGGCTGCGGGCCAGCGGCAGCGCGCGCGGCGGCGCCTCGTTCGCGCTTGCGGACATCCCGTCGCTGCGCCCCCTGCCGCCTTCCGCGCCGCAGGAGACCGGCCC
>DATING010001229.1:0-2307 GCA_035474555.1 Longimicrobium sp.
ATTCGCCGCAACGACTACACGAAGTCCGCCTGCGCGGACTGTCCGTCCCGTGCCGGTGCCACGCCACCGGCACGGCTCTCTGCCTGGTCGGGCAGTGGTGTCGGCGCAGGCCGATAGTGTGAAGTGGTAGCCGCGATTTCAATCGCTCCTCTCCCTGCACGGCCGGGTATCGGCAGGATGGCTGATCATCCGTGCGGGCCGCCGTTGAAGCAGTTGAAGCCCCACAGCGGTATCGTGGGGCTTTCCGCAGTCGTTGCGGCGGCTTCAGCCGCTCGGCCGGGAGCCCGTTCCGATGCATATCCTCCCTTCCCGCCGCCGCGGCTCGCCGTGCGTGCCAAAATCGGCACGGCATCTGCTCCCTCGCTTGCCGCAGGCTCGCAATCCGCCTTATGTTACGCCATCTGTGCCGGGTTCCGGGACCGCGGCAATTCGCAACGAAGACCGCCAATTCATCCAACGATGCCTGAACGGAAGATCCGGGTGCTGGTCGCCAAGCCGGGGCTGGACGGCCACGACCGCGGGGCCAAGGTCATCGCCGCCGCCCTGCGCGACGCCGGCATGGAGGTCATCTACACGGGCCTGCACCAGACCCCCGAGATGGTCGTGAACGCCGCCATCCAGGAAGACGTGGACGTGGTCGCCATGTCCATCCTCTCCGGCGCGCACATGACGCTGTTCCCCGCCGTGCAGCAGGCCCTGGCCGACGAGGGCGCCGACCACATCCTCATCACGGGCGGCGGCATCATCCCCGAAGAGGACATGAAGGCGCTGGAGGGCAAGGGGATCGGCAAGCTCTTCGGGCCGGGGACCACGACGGGCGCCGCGGTGGAGTACATCCGCCAGTGGTTCGCCGAGAACGGCCGCGACCGCGAGGCCGTCGCCTCGTGAGCGTCGCCACGCCGGACACCGACGCGCCCCCCGCCCCGGGACGCGCCCGCGCCCTCGCGCGCGAGCTGCAGGCGCTGGAGGCAAAGCTGCGCCAGGGCGGCGGGCCCAAGCGCATCCAGAAGCAGCACGACGACGGCAAGCTCACGGCCCGCGAGCGCATCTCGCTCCTGCTGGACGCGCGCTCGCGCTTCCAGGAGGTGGGCCTGCTCGTGGCCCACGACCAGTACGAGGGCCAGGCCCCCGGCGCCGGCGTGGTCACGGGCTTTGGCACCGTGTGCGGGCGCGAGGTGGTGGTCATCGCCAACGACGCCACCGTCAAAGCGGGGTCGTGGTGGCCCGAGACCATCACCAAGATGCTGCGGGCGCAGGAGATCGCCATGCGTTGCCGCGTGCCCATCATCTACCTGGTGGACAGCGCCGGCGTGAACCTGCCGTACCAGGGCGGCGTGTTTCCGGGCCAGTACGGCGCGTCGCGGCTCTTCTACTACAACAGCATCATGCGGCGCTACCTCAAGGTGCCGCAGATCGCCGCCGTGATGGGACCGTGCATCGCCGGCGGCGCGTACCTGCCGGCGCTCAGCGACGTGATCCTGATGGTGGAAGGCACGTCGTTCATGGGGCTGGGCGGGCCCAACCTGGTCAAGGGCGCCACGGGGCAGACGGTGGACGGCGAAACGCTGGGCGGCGCGCTCACGCACAACGCCATCAGCGGCGTGGCCCACTACCGCACGCCGGACGACCGTACCTGCATCGCGAAGATCCGCGAGCTGGTCAAGCAGCTGCCGCGCGACGCGTGCGCCCTGCCCATCCACGAGGCCAAGCCGCCTGCCCGCCCCGAGGAGGAGCTGTACGACCTGCTGCCCACGGAGCACAAGCAGCCGTACGACATGCGCCGGGTGCTGGGGTGCATCCTGGACGGCGGCGCCCTGGACGAGTTCCAGGCGGACTACGCGCCGGAGATGATCTGCGGCCACGCGCGCATCCAGGGCATTCCCGTGGGGGTGATCGCCAACGCGCGCGGGATGCTCAAGGACCCGCACGGCGGCCCGCCCAAGTTCGGCGGCATCATCTACGCGGACTCGGCGGACAAGGTCGCGTTCTTCATCGAGACGCTGGCCCGGCACGGCACGCCCATCCTGTTCGTGCAGGACGTGAGCGGGTTCATGGTGGGCTCGCAGGCGGAGCACTCGGGAATCATCCGCGCCGGTGCCCGCTTCGTGGAGGCCATGGCGACGGCGGGCGTGCCCAAGATCGTGCTGACCATCAACCACGCGTCGGGCGCGGGGTACTACGCCATGGCGGGGCAGGGCTTCGACCCCGACTTCATCTTCACCTGGCCCACGGGGCGCATGGGGGTGATGGAGGGCGATTCTGCCGTCGTGGCCCTGTTCAGCGGGCAGCTGGAGGCGCTGAAGAAGG
>DATING010001230.1:0-1864 GCA_035474555.1 Longimicrobium sp.
TTCGCACTCCCGCACTTTCGCACTTTCGCACTTCTTTTCCCCTCCCCTTCGCACTTTTGGGCGGCGCGCACTATGTTCCTGTGCATGCGTCCTGACGAATCCGATCGCCCGCCGCGCCACCACGAGGCCAGCCCCATTCACCTGGCGCCCGGCCCCGAGTTCGACCTGATCCGCCGCTTTCTGGCGGGCGGGGCGGGCGAGGGGGCGCGCGCGGACGTGCACGTGGGGCCCGGCGACGACTGCGCCGTCGTCGCGGGCAACGGCATCGCCCTCTCCACGGACATGAGCGTGGAAGGGGTGCACTTTCGCCGCGACTGGCTGGAGCCGCGCGAGATCGGCTGGCGCGCGGCGGCGGCGGCGCTCAGCGACCTGGCCGCCATCGCCGCGCGGCCCATCGGCATCCTGGTCTCCCTCGCCGTGCCGGCGGAGGACGCGGGCGACTTTGCCGTGCAGCTGATGGAAGGGTGCCGCGAGGCGGCGGAGTACGCGGGGGGCGCGCTCCTGGGCGGCGACCTGACGCGCTCGCCCGGGCCCGCCGTGGTGGATGTCACCGTTGTCGGCGAGGCGCCGCGCCCCGTGCTGCGCTCCGGCGCCCGCTACGGCGAGGAGGTGTGGGTCACGGGCGAGCTGGGCGGCGCGGCGGCGTGCGTGGAGGCGCTGCTGCGCGGCGACACGCCGGACGCGGCCGCGCGCGAGCGGTTCGCGCACCCGGTGCCCCGCGTGCGCG
Organism: Longimicrobium sp.; assembly: GCA_035474555.1. Taxonomy (GTDB): domain Bacteria; phylum Gemmatimonadota; class Gemmatimonadetes; order Longimicrobiales; family Longimicrobiaceae; genus Longimicrobium. Next base: position 728 of record DATING010001230.1, read on the forward strand.
AGGCGCAGTGGCTGCTGGGCCGCGGCATTCCCTCGGCCATGATCGACCTGTCCGATGGCTTCATCGGCGACGCGTGCCACCTGGCCACGGCCAGCCGCGTGGCCGTGCTCCTGGCCCCCGAGCTGGTGCCCGTGCACCCGGCGGCCCGCCGGCGCTCGCGGCCGCGCACCCTGCAAACGGCGCTGGGCGGCGGCGAGGACTACGAGCTGTGCTTTACGGCCCCCGTGGGCACGGTGGAGCCGCACGCGGCCGCGTTTCGGCGCACGTTCGGCATCCACCTGTCGTGCGTGGGGCGGCTGGGCGGGGGCGACGGGGTGTGGTTCGTGGACGCGGAGGGACATCGCACGTCCCCCGGCATCAGCAGCTGGCAACACTTTGGAGGCAACGCGTGATCCTGGGCGTGCTGCGGGCCCTCTGGATGATCTTCTGGATCTTCTGGGCGACCATCGCCATCGGCGGGAGCGCCATCGTCATGGCCCTGTTCGGCATCCGGGGCCCCGTCTACGTGCGGATGACGCGCGCCTGGGCTCGGATGGCGCTCTGGTCCAGCGGGTCGGACGCGGTGCTGCACGGGCTGGAGAACGTGGTCCCCGGCCAGCCGTTCGTCCTGGTGGCCAACCACGTCTCCTGGTTCGACATCTTCGCCATCGCCGCGAAGCTCCCCGTGGACTACCACTTCGTCGCCAAGAAGGAGCTGGAGCGCATCCCCGTCTTCGGGCTGGCGTGGCGGGCGGCGGGGCACATCTCCATCGACCGCGGCAACCGCGAGAGCGCCACGCGGTCCCTGCGCAAGGCGGGCGAGCAGATGCGGGAGCAGAACAGCGTCGTGGTCATCTTCGCGGAGGGGACGCGCTCGCGGTCGGGGCGGCTGCTGCCGTTCAAGAAGGGCGCGTTCGTGCTGGCGGCGGAGACGGGGATCCCCATCATCCCCACCGTGGTGACGGGGAGCTACGACATCATGCGCCCCGACACCTTCATCGTGCGCCCGGCCACCATCCACGTGTACTTCGAGACAGCCATCCCCGCGCAGGGCACGACGGTGGACGGGCTGATGCAGCGCACCCGCGCCGTGTTCGTGGCGCGGCTGGAGGAGACGGAGTCACTCCCCCCCGCCGATCCCGAGCCGGAAACCGCGTC
>DATING010001231.1:0-7083 GCA_035474555.1 Longimicrobium sp.
GACGCGTGGCGGGTGCTGGCGCAGGAGTTCGTCCCTGCCCTGCTGGCGCGCAAGGGGCCCGAGGACCCCATCCGCGTGTGGAGCGCCGGGTGCGCCACGGGGCAGGAGACGTACACCCTGGTGATGGTGCTGGCCGAGGCGCTGGGGCCCGAGGCGTTTCGCGAGCGGGTCAAGGTGTACGCCACGGACTGGGACGACGAGGCCCTGGCCCAGGCCCGCCACGCCACCTACACCCCCGAGCAGACGGACGAGCTCCCCGAGGGGTACCGGGACCGGTACTTCGAGCACGTGGGCGGCAAGTGGGTCTTTCGCGGCGACCTGCGGCGGCAGGTGATCTTCGGGCGGCACGACCTGGTGCAGGACGCGCCCATCAGCCACCTGGACCTGCTCACCTGCCGCAACGTGCTGATGTACTTCAACGCCGAGGTGCAGCAGCGCATCCTGGCCCGCTTTCACTTTGCCCTGGCGCCCGAGGGGGTGCTCTTCCTGGGCAAGGCCGAGATGATGCGGTCGGCCACCAACCTGTTCACCCCCGCCAACCTGCAGGCGCGGGTGTTCCGCAAGGCGGCCCCGGGCACGGTGCGCGACCGCCTGCTCATGCTGGGCACGGGGGGGCGCAGCGCGGTGTCCATGGGCGCCTCGCAGCAGCTGGCCCTGCGCGACGCCGCCCTGAACGCCCTTCCCGCGGCGCAGATCACCGTGAGCCCGGCCGGCCAGCTGCAGCGGGCCAACGACGCCGCCCGCCGGCTGTTCGGCCTGACCGGCGCGGACATGGGGCGCCCCCTGCAGGACCTGAAGATGTCCTACCGCCCCGTGGAGCTGCGCTCGCGCATCGAGCAGGCCATCGCCGACCGGCGGCCCGTGTACCTGAGCGGCGTATCGCACGCGGGCGACGACGGCGACGTGCGCAGCTACGACGTGCAGGTGTGCCCGCTCGAAGGCGGCGCGGACGGGCTGCTGGGCGTGTCCGTCTGCTTTTTCGACGTCACCCGCTACTCGCGCCTGCAGGCCGAGGTGGAGCAGGCGCACCAGTCGCTGGAGACGGCCTTCGAGGAGCTGCAGAGCACCAACGAGGAGCTGGAGACCACCAACGAGGAGCTGCAGAGCACCATCGAGGAGCTGGAGACCACCAACGAGGAGCTCCAGAGCACCAACGAGGAGCTGGAGACCATGAACGAGGAGCTCCAGAGCACCAACGAGGAGCTGGAGACGCTCAACGACGAGCTGCAGCGGCGCAGCTCGGACCTGAACGACGCCAACGCCCACCTTTCGTCGGTGCTCACCAGCCTGCGGGCGGCTGTTGTCGTGGTGGACCGGGACATGCTCGTGCGGCTGTGGAACCGCAGCATGGAAGACATGTGGGGGCTTCGCGCCGACGAGGTGCAGGGGCAGCCCCTGCTGCACCTGGACATGGGGCTTCCCGTGGAGCAGCTCAAGGCGCCTGTCCGCGCCGTGCTGGACGGACGGAGAGACGAGCAGGAGCTGATGCTGGACGCGCTGAACCGGCGCGGCCGCGCCGTCCGCTGCCGGGTTGCCACCACGCCGCTGCTGAGCCTGGCCCACGAGATCCGCGGGTGCGTGATCGTGATCGAGGAAGAAGATGCCCCGGCCCTGAGGGCCGTGCGGGGCGATGGCGCCTGACCCGGAACGTTCCGGGGAGGCTGGCCGCGCGCCGGCACCGGCCACGCCGCACCACGTGGCCGGCGAGCAGGTGCGCAGCGCGCAGCGGCAGATCGAGGACCTGCGCCGCCGCGTGGCCGGGATGGGCGCGGAGCACGACCCGGTGCTGGAAGAGGCCGTGGAGGCCCTGTACACCACCCTGGAGGAGCTGCAGGTAAGCGAGGAGGAGCTGCGCGTGCAGGCCGAGGAGCTGGCCGCGTCGCAGCAGGTCATCGAGGCGGAGCGCCTGCGCTACCGCGAGCTCTTTCAGCACGCGCCCGACGCGTACCTGGTCACGAGCCCCGACGGGCTGGTGACGGAAGCCAACGCCGCCGCCGCGCGGCTGCTGAACCTGGACGCCCACCGGCTCATCGGAAAGCCGCTGGGCGTTTTCGTGCCCCCCGAAGTCCGCCGCGACTTCCGGGTCCGGCTGGCCCAGGCGGCGCGCGAGGGGCGGCTGGGCGACTGGGAAACGTCCATGCGCCCCCGCCGCGGCGCCCCCGTCTCCGTGGCGTGCACGGTGGCCGCCGTGCACGGCCCCGGCGGCACGACCACGGGGCTGCGCTGGCTGGTGCGCGACGTGTCGGAGCGGCGGCGGGCGGAGGAAGGCCGCGAAGCCCTGCTGCGCGAAGGTGCGGCGCGGGCCGAGACGGAGCGGCGGCGCGCGTTCCTGGAGGCCGTCGTGCGCCACATGCCCGGCGGGGTGATGATCGCCGAGGCGCCGGACGGCCGCATCACAATGCACAACGCGGAGGCGGAGCGCATCCTGGGCCATCCCCTGCGCCCGGACACCGCCCTGCTCGACTTCGGCAGCTACGGGATGCTGGGCCCCGACGGCGCCCCTGCCCCGCCCGAGGCGTATCCCCTGGCCCGCGCCCTCCTGCGCGGCGAGACGCTGGCGGACGAGGAGGTGCCCTACCGGCGCGTGGACGGGCGCACGATCCTCCTGCGCTGCAGCGCCTCGCCCGTGCGCGGGCCGGAGGGGGAAACCGCGGCGGCCGTCGTCTCGTTCACGGACGCCACGGACGAGCTGCGCACGCAGCGGGCGGAGCGCTTTCTCTCCGAGGTGGGCGAGGTGCTGGCCTCGTCGCTGGAGTCGCGCGACATCCTGCAGCAGGTGGCGCGGCTGGCGGCGGGCACGCTGGCGGACTACTGCATGGTGCACGTGCGGGACGGCGAGGGGGTCCGCACGGTGGGGGCGGCCCACGCGGACCCCCGGCGCGAAGAAATGGTGCGCGGGATGCTGCGCCGCTTTCCCCTGCACCCGTCCAGGGACGACCACCCCGTGCTGCGGGCGCTGCGGACGGGCGAGGCCGAGCTGGTGGCGCGGGTGGACGAGGCGGGGCTGGACCGGCTGTGCACGAGCCCGGAGCACCGCGACATGGTGCACGCGCTGGGGCTGCGCTCCGCCATGGCCGTGCCCATCCGCACCCCCGCGGGGGTGCTGGGCGTGCTGGCCCTGGCCCGCACCTCGGGCGAGCCGTACGACGCGCTGGACCTGCGCGTGGCCCAGGCATTGGCCCGGCGCGCGGCCATGGCCGTGGAGAACGCGCGCCTGTACGAGGAGGCGCGCAAGGCGGTGGCGGTGCGTGACGAGGTGGTGGCGGTGGTGTCGCACGACCTGCGCAACCCGCTGAACGCCATCCTGCTGGCCGCCACGGTGCTGGGCGAGTTCGGCGACCCGGAGCGGCTGGACGCGCGCGACCGCAAGCAGATCGAGGTCATCCGCCGCGCCGCGGACCAGATGACGGCGCTCACGCAGGACCTGGTGGAGGTGTCGGCGCTGGAAAGCGGCACGGTGACGGTCAACCCGCGGGCGTGCGCGCCGGCCACGCTGCTGTCGGGGGTGGACCTGTTCGCCGCCGAGGCGGAGGAAAAAGGGATCGCCCTGCGCACGTCGCTGCCGGACGAGCTGCCCCGCGTGCAGGCGGACTACGGACGGGTGCTGCAGGCGATGGGCAACCTGCTGGGGAACGCCGTGAAGTTCACCCCGGCGGGGGGCGAGGTGGAGGTGGGCGCGTCGCGGGCGGCGGAGTACGTGCGCTTCTGGGTGCGCGACACGGGCCCCGGCATCGAGCGCGAGCACCTGCCGCGGCTCTTCGACCGGTTCTGGCAGGCGCGGCGGGGCGGATACGCGGGCGCGGGGCTGGGGCTGGCCATCGTGCGCGGCATCGTGGAGGCGCACGGCGGGCAGGTGTGGGCCGAGAGCGAGCCCGGCGCCGGCAGCACCTTCCACTTCACGCTGCGCATCGTTCCCGAGGCCTGAACCGCGGGTCTCATATCACGCGGAGCCAGCCTGGGCTTTGGCGCGGGGCGCGCCTATTCTTCCACGCAGCCGCGGCACTCGGGGCTCTCCAGCCAGCCGATCACGCCGCTGTGGCTGCGGCACCAGTAGCGCAGGGCACCGCCGCACGCCTCGCATTCGTCCACGCGCACCTCGTGCCCCACGCCGCAGGTGGCGCATCGTTCGATGATGCGCTTCATGCGTGCCGGGTCAGGCGCGCGATGATGAGCACGAACACGAGCAGCAGGCCCACCCACCAGCCCACCATCGCCCCCTCGTACACGAGTTCGCTGATCTCCCTGCCCGACACCACGGCCCGGTACAGCCCGCCGAGCGCGAAGAGGATGATGAGGGGGATCCAGATCCGGAGCGCAGTCATCACCAGGGGAGTCGTCGGGCGCTCCTTCTCCTCCCACTCCCTCGTCTCCAGGATGCCAGCCAGGGGAGTACCCGCGGCCATTGGCGCGTCCGTGTGCACCGGGGCCGCACGCCGCGCGGGCGAAGGCGCATGAGCCGGTGTGCGGGGAGGCGCCGCGGCGGGCGCGGAGGCCGCGGGGCGGCGTGACGGCTTTGGGCGCGCCTTTTCTTCCGCGCAACCATGGCACTTGCGGCTCTCCAGCCAACCAATCTCGCGGCTGTGCCTGCGGCACCAGTAGCGCAGCGCGCCGCCGCATGCCTCGCACTCGTCCACGCGCACGTCGTGCTCCACGCCGCAGGTGGCACATCGTTCCACGACCCGTTTCATGGTCCGGATGGATGGGGTGGTTTGGCGGCGGGTTCGGCGGCGGGACCGCATTGCGTCAATCCAAACAGATCGCCCCACGCATATCCAGCGTCCCGGCGGCGACCGCAGCCCTGGCCCAGCCATTTTCATCTCCTAACCAGATACGAACAAAAGATTGGAATCGTTTCTTTTTCTCGGATTCGGCATCAAAGGAGTATCAGCGGGTACGGAAAAGGGGAGGACGCAGGGACCGTGAATGGCCCTCTGCGTCCTCTCGTTTCTACGCTGCGAACGCTGCGTTCAAATGCAGTTCAGCCCGGCGGCGGGCGTGAGGGGCCGAACAGGATGAGCAGCGCCCGCAGGCCGCCGATCACGAGCCCCAGCCCCCCCGCTACCATCGCCCCGAACGCGGCCGTGTACGGCACGTCGGCGCCCACGTAGTTCGCGTAGAAGCCGCCGGCCAGCGCGCCGAGAAGCATCCAGCCGATCACTGTCCTCACGAGCGTGAAGAACGCGCGCAGCAGCCGCACGGCAAAGCTCGCGGCGTACGGGGCCAGGTCCTCGGCGCCCTCGCGGATCACCACGTGCGGCTCGCGGCCTCCCCACGTGGGGCGCGGACGGGGGCGGCGCGAGGGCGGCACGCTCCGCGGCGGCGCATCCGGCTCCATGCGCGTGGGCGCGGGACGCCGCGGCGCGCTGGACGGGGGCGGCGCGGGTGCGCGGGGCGGCGGCGTGGGACGGGCCGCCTCGGCCGCGCAGCGCGGGCACACCGTGGTATCCATGAAGCCGATCTCCGGCCCGTGCACGCGGCACCAGTAGCGAAGCTGCGTGCCGCACACCTCGCACTCGCCGCCCACGGGGTTGTCGTGCTCCACCCCGCAGTTGGGGCACCGCTCGATGACCCGCTTCACGCGACCACCTCCTGCGCCGGGGGTTCGTCCACGGGCTCGGGGTAGATCTCCTGGATGAGCTCCGGCGGCACGAACAGCCGCCGCACCTCGGGCAACTCGCCCCGCACCCACTTGCCCACCACCGGCACCCGCGCGTACGGGCCGAACACCTCGCGCGGCAGCCGGTGCGACAGGGCGTTCATCGTCAGCACGGGGTTGGCGACCCACGCGGGGTAGACGGCAAAGCGCTCCTCCACGTGGTCGTGGCCGCGCAGCATCCGCTCGACCGGCCGCCCGAGCTTCGTGGCGACGCCGCAGAACGCCGTGAAGTCGTCCCGGCCGAACTCGCTCCCCCGCGTGGTGCGGTTGGGGATGCGCTTGCGGGCACGGGGATGCGCGCGCAGCCACACGAAGTCCTGCAGGATGCGCGGGTCGTTCCAGTTCCCCGTCTTCGCCAGTTCCTCGTGCAGGTCCGTGTGCGGAATGCCGCCGTGGGCCACCAGCAGCCCGTCGGGAAAGAACAGCGCCCGCGGGGCCCGCGCAAAGAACTGGATGATGACGTGCCCCAGCCGCACGGCCAGCGGATCGTCCGCGTGCGCGTTCAGCCAGTCGGTAAAGTCCGACGGCAGCACGGTGGATTGAAAGCGGCCGTCCGCGTACGCCAGCGCCTCGTCGTGGTTGCCCGCGACGATGGTGATGCGTGCCGGGCCGTTCAGCAGCAGCTCGAAGACGCGCAGCACCACCTGCGCCGCGTGCTTCCCGTCGTCGAACAGGTCGCCGAGGAAGACGATGCGCGCGCCCGGGCCGCCCCCGCTGCGGTCGATGTGCTGCAGCGCGGCCTCCAGCGCCAGCAGGTCGCCGTGCAGGTCGCCGATGAACCACACCTCGCTCAGCGGCCACTCTTCCCCGACCTGGATGGCGCGGTCGCCGGGGCCGGCGGCGGATTCCTCGAACGCCAGCCCCAGCGGCCCGCCGCCCGACAGCCGCTGCTCCATCCCCGCGATGATCCGCTCCGCCCGCTCGCCGGACGGCGGATGGGCCACGGCGTCGCGGATGGCGTTCCAGTCCAGCTCGCGCACCTCCAGCACGCTCGCGGCCGGCGCGGCGGCGGGGGATGCGGACGGCGCCGCGCCGGACGAGCCGACCCAGCCGGACGGATCCGGATCCGTGTCGTCGTCGTCCCCCTCATCGGCCACTTTGCCCACTTCTCCCGGCGCGGCGGCCTCCGCGCCCGGCGGGGCCTGGGGCGACGGCTCCGGCGGCAGCGCGGCACCCGGCCCCACCTCGCCGCCCTCGACCGCGCCGCGTCCCGCATCTGCCCCGACGGTATCGGGTCCGCCGGCATTCGATCCGCCGGCATTCGATCCGCCGGCACTCGATCCGCCAGCGTTCGGTCCGCCCGCATCGACCCCGCCGGCATCCGCTCCGCCGGCAGGGACAGGCGAATCCGTCGTGCCGCCGCCCGGCTCCGCGGGCAGGCTCCCGTCGCCGTCCTGGTTGCCGGCCGGGGGCGGCTCGGGCGGCTG
>DATING010001232.1:0-2467 GCA_035474555.1 Longimicrobium sp.
GCGAGGGTCGTGGGGTTCTCCTACCATGCCGGGCACGACATCGTCTCGCCCCTGACCCTGAAGAAGGTCTGGACGAAGGCCGAGATCGTCGCGCTGTACAACACCCGCAAGCCGTCCGGGAGCCCGCCGTACGCGCCCAACCTCGCCACCCGCAAGCTCGCGCAGGTGTTCGCGGACGTCGTGGACCTGCTGCGTCCGCGGCGCGGCTCCCCGATCCCGCGCCGTGACTGAGGCGCATCCGGAGTCCGCACGCGTAGCTTCGCGCGTTGCTCACGTGCTCTGCCGCAGATACCCTTGGCGCCCGCGTTGCGCCTGCCCCCACGCGGCGTCGGACGATCCACCTCATCCCGCACGTCTCTCTCCCCATGAGCAATCCAGACTTGGACGTGATGCACCGCGTCCTGGCCGGCGCCGCGGACCCGGAGATCGTCGCGTGCGAGGCGGCGCTCCGTGTGGCGCAGCTGGCGGCGGACGTGGATGCGCTGGGCCGCCTGATCGCGGACGACCTGCTGTTCACGGGGCCGGATGGGCAGCTCGCGACCAGGGCGCAGGACCTGGATGCACACCGGTCGGGGGCGGTGCGGTTCGTGGCGCATGAGCCGGAGGAGCTGCGTGTCCGGCGGATCGGGGCCGATGTCGCCGTGGCGGCCCTCCGCGCGCGCCTGACCGTGGACGTCGCGGGCACGCGCGTGAGCGGCACGTACCGCTACACGCGGGTGTGGGCGCGAGAGGGCGGCGGCGCGCCGTGGCGCGTGGCGGGCGGGCACGTGAGCGCGGTGCCGGACGCCGGGCCCGCAGCCGATACGTCCGCCGGCGGGTAGATCGCCCCGCACACGCAGCTCGCCGCGGACTTCCAGCGGATCATCCGGCGCACGCCGCTGCGCTTGGAGCATGGCAGACTTGGACTTCCCGGGGCCTTTGAACCGGTGATCACGAGATGATGCACGAAGTGGAGTTCTCATCGACCCTCTTCCGGACCGAAGGCAAGGGCGGCTGGACCTTCGCGCCCGTCCCGGAGCACCTGGCGCCCCCCGTGACGGATGGCTGGGGACGCACGCCCGTCGAGGCCACCGTGGATGGGCGGGGGTGGAAGACGAGCGTCTGGCGGGAGCGCTCAGGCCGCACCCTGCTCCCGGTTCCCAAGGCGGTGCGCGCGGGCAAGGGGCACGGCGACGTCGTCCAGGTCAGCCTGCGCTTCGGCCTCGTCTGATCCGGCTTCCCCCCCACCCGCGTGGCGGGGATCAGAGGGCGGCGGCGAGCACGAGGACGGAGAGGAGCAGGAGCGGAGGGACGGGGTGCCGCGAGCGGAGGCACGTTTATCCCCGCAGCGCCCATCGACAAGCAAAATCTGTCGGAGGGCGCGGAGGTCCGTCGACGACGCCTCGCCGCCGTGCGCCGTGGAGGCGTCGGAGGCGGATTTCGTGACCCTTGTACGCGGAGCCGAATCGCGCGCTCCGGGCGATGCCCATCATCCGTTCACCGCCACGTGAAGACCTGCTGCGTTAGCCCGTCGCGATCTGCAACGGAACGTCCCGCAAGACCCTCCCCCACCGTTCCTCCACCCGCCTGCTCATCCTCGACCCGGACGGCCGGCTGCTGCTCTTCCGCTACGAGGACGATCGGGAGCAGCCGTTCTGGGTGACGCCGGGCGGCCGGCGGCTCCCGGGAGACATCGACCTGCGTTGACCGCGCTGCTGACGTATGGCTAGATTCGAAACATGAAATTTCATGAACCAGGAAGGATCGCATGATCAACCTGAAGGATATCCACTCGCTCTCCGACTTTCAGCGAAATGCGCGGGCGCACGTGGAGCGTCTCCGGGAAACCGGCCGGCCCGCGGTGCTGACGGTGCACGGACAGGCGGAACTCGTGGTCCAGAATGCTGAGGCTTACCAGAAGCTTCTCGACATCGCGGCGCATGCCTCCGCGATCGTAGGGATTCAGCGCGGACTCCAGGGCATGTACCAGGGTACCGGTGAGGACGCGGAGGATGCGTTCGCGTCGCTGGAACGTGAGCTGGGGATTTCGGAGCAGGCATAGTGTTCCGGGTCCGGGTCGAAGCCGAAGCCAAGGACAACATCCGGGAGCACTATCGGAATCTGCGGTCGCGAAATCCTGGTTCGGGTTATCCTGATCGCTGGTACGCCGGGATTCGCGCGGCCATTCGCGACCTCGCCGCATCGGCCACGGAGTGCGGCCTGGCGTACGAAGACCGGTTTTTCGCCGAAACGATCCGCCAGCGTCTCTTCGACGCTTACAAGATCCTGTTCGTGATCCGCGAGGATCGTGTGCATGTGCTGCACATCCGCCACCAGGCACAGGACCCGGAAGACCTTGTGGGTTAGCCGGTCGCCATCTGCAACGCAACGTCCCGCAATGACCCTCCCCCAGCGTTCCTCCGCCCGCCTGCTCATCCTCGACCCGGACGGCCGGCTGCTGCTGTTCCGATACGAGGACGGGCGAGAG
>DATING010001233.1:0-2108 GCA_035474555.1 Longimicrobium sp.
CAGGCGGACTTCGTGTCGTCGTTGCGGCGAATTCATTCGCTCTGCCCGGCCGGGCGTCGGCCTCACCCGCCGATCCCCATCATCCCCTGATCCCCATCACCCGCCGATCCCCATCATCCGCCGCTCCCGCCGTCCGCCTCGAACCTCCCGATCCCGAACCGCGCCACGTCCGCGCACCACTCGCCGCGCGACAGCAGGGTGCCGATGCGCTCGCCGGTGAGCGGGGCGAGGAGGATGCCGTTGCGGAAGTGGCCCGTGGCGTAGACGAGGTTGGGCACATCGGGGTCGGGGCCCAGGATCGGGAAGCCGTCGGGGGTGCCGGGACGCAGGCCGCTCCACGCCTCCGCCAGCGGCGCGTGCTCCAGCGCGGGGGCAATCTCCACGGCGCCGTCGATCAGCCGGCGCAGGCCCACGGCGTCACGGCCTTGCGGTCGCCCGTGCGCTCGACCGTGGCGCCCGCGATCACGCGTCCGGACGCGCGCGGGACGAGGTAGCAGCGCGGCGAATCCACCACGTGGCGAAAGAGCGGCGGCACGGCCTCCAGCGCCAGCAGCTGCCCGTGCACGGGCTCCACCGGCAGCGGTCGCGGCAGCCCCTCCATCCGCCCCGCCCACGCGCCCCCCGCCAGCACCACGGCGCCCGCCATCACCCGCTCCCCGCCCGCGCACTCCACGCCCGTCGCGCGGTCCCCGTCACGGAGCAGGCGCACGGCGTGCACGCCCAGGCGGAATGCCGCGCCCGCGCGCGCCGCGGCGGACCAGAGCGCGGCGCCGAGGGCCCGGTTGTCCACCTGGTGGTCGCCGGGAAAGCGCAGCGCCATCCGCACCTCGGGCGAGAGCGCCGGCTCCGCCTCCCGCGCCGCCGCCGCCGTCATCCGCTCCAGGGGAAGCCCGGCCGCGGACTGCCATGCCCACCGCGCGCGCAGTTCCGCCTCGTCCGCCTCGCGCAGGGCCACGACGAGCGTCCCCGCGTCCGCGTACGCCACGTCCACGCCCCCTTCCTCGCACAGGGCGGCGGCGTAGGGAGGATACATCTCCCGCGCGGCTAGCAGCAGGTCCAGGAACGGCCCCGGCCCGTCCGCCTCCGCCAGCGGCGACAGCATCCCCGCGGCCGCCCACGACGCCTCCATCCCCGGCGTGCCCCGGTCCAGCACGACGACGGAAAGCCCGTCCCGCGCGGCGCGGCGGGCAATCGCGCATCCGATCCCCCCCCCGCCCACGATCACCACGTCGGCGGTCCTGTCGCTCGTCATCATGCGGAAAGTGCCACGTGCCAAGTTACAAGTGCCAAGTCACGGTCTAGCACTCGTGATACTTGGCACCTGGCACTTGGCACTAATTCCTATTCTTCCGTGAGGTACGCCTCGAACAGCCGCACGGCGTGCTCCACGTCGCGCGGGTCCACCGCCTCGAACGGGGAGTGCGAGTAGCGGATGGGGGGCGCCACCAGCAGCGTCTCCATCCCCTGGCGAACCAGGTGCGCGCCGTCGGACGAGTAGTGGTAGAGGACGAGGTCCTGCACGGGGATCTCGTGCTTTTCCGCCACCGCGCGCAGCTCACCGATGAGCCGGCGCGAGTAGTGGACGCTGGAGTCGCGGTGCACGAGCGCCGGCCCGCCGCCCAGGCGGATGGGGACGTGCGCCTCCATCACCGTGGGGATGTCGCCCGCCAGCCCGTTGTCGATGATGAAGCCGATGTCGAACGTGCGCCCGTCGCGGCCCACGCTGCTGGCGCCCACCATCCCGATCTCCTCCTGCACCGTGAGCGCCAGCGTCACGTCGAAGCGCCGCTCGGCGCCGGCCAGGCGGCGGGCGAGCTCCACCAGCACGGCCACCCCCAGCCGATCGTCCATCGCCTTCCCCACCAGCAGCCGGCCGACGCGCCGGATCCCGGGGTCCCACACCATGCGCGTCCCCACCCGCACGCCGTGCTGGGCACACTCGGCGGCGGTGAGCCCCACGTCCACGAACAGGTCGTCCCACCCCAGGGCGGTCTTGCTCTTCTGCTCGCTCGTCATCGCGTGGCCCGTGGTGGTCGCGACCACGCCGGGGAGCGGCCCGCCGTCGGCCAGCACGCGCAGCGGCGAGCCGATGAAGTACGGCCACGAGA
>DATING010001234.1:0-11144 GCA_035474555.1 Longimicrobium sp.
ATCCGCAGCACGTTTCACAACAATCTGTCCGATGGAATCCGGGGCACCAATTCGGTGCGATTCATCCCGGCGCTTCCGCAGTTCCTCCCAGTCTCGGTGTATCCAGCGCTTTTCTTGCTCGCGCTACGAAATACGGAGAGACATTCATCACCCGTTGCCCTGCAATCACTTACAAACCCGGTGGCGTGTTCAGTACGGTTCGGCTGGGATCAGGAATCGAATCCGGGCACGAAAATTCCCGCTTTTTGTCTGCGCCCGGATGTCTCCCCTCCCTCTCGCACCCGATTCGAGGCACCATGATCGAGCCACGCACCCTCCCGCGGCTGGACGACGACGCACGTTCCCTCCGCGGCCGCATCTCGCGCCCCGCGCGGCTCCGGTGCCTTGCCGCACTGATGGGCATCCTCGCCCTTGGCGCGTGCGACGGCGGCGGCGGCGCGCTGCCGACCGGGCAGCCGGACGCGGCTTCGCTCACGCTGGCCGGCACCGCGACGCTGGCGTGGGTCGCGCCCACGGGCGTGGCCACCAACCCGGTCACCTTCCGCGCGGACGCCACCAGCGACATCGTCACCATCAAGTACTTCGCGGACGGCACGTACCTGCTGGGCTCCAGCACCGACCGGGCGAACAACTTTCCCGTCACGTACAAGTTCAGCGGCGTGGGCGTGCGGCGCATCTACGTCCGCGGCTACAACGCGGCGGGCACCCAGCTGGCGGGCGCGTACAAGGACTTCACCATCCGCGACCTGATCGCCAACGTGCCGTACTTCTTTCAGTACGCCAACCAGTACGAGCCCGGCGCCACCTGCGCCAACACCACCATGGCGATGCTGCTCAAGTACTACGGCGCCAACTACACCCCGGACCAGATCTACACGGAGTTCCAGAAGAAGTCGCAGGACGAGTTCAAGTTCGACACGATCTTCAACCGCCTGGCCGCGCGCGCGGGCCTCAAGCAGCGCATCCGCGTGCACATGGAGACGGGCTCCGTGGCGCAGATGGAGGCGGAGCTCAACAAGCAGCGGCCGGTGATCATCCACGGAAAGTTCACCAGCTCGGGCCACGTGATGCTGCTCATCGGCAACGACGGGAGCCACTACACGATGAACGACCCGGCCGGCGTGTGGGGCCAGAACCTGTGCAACGGCGCCGGATACGGCGGATCGGGCGGGGCCGGCGTCCGGTACGCGCGCTACGCCGTGGGCCGGGCCATCACCACGCCCTGGCAGGGCAACTGCACCTACTTCGATCCCAACACGGTGCGCTACCACGAGACGTACCTGGTACCCTGAGCGGGTGCTGCTGAACGCCGAAAGGGCCGGCTCCCGTCGCGGGAGCCGGCCCTTTCTCGTTCGATTCCGGCCGGCGCTCGATCCGCCGCCGTCCCGCTCCGGCGACGCTCAGTTCGGCTGGGTGCCGACGGCGCGGCGGACCTCGGCGGCGAGCGCGTCGGGCGTGCAGGGGAGCGTGAGCACCGACGCGGTCCCGGGCGGGACCCGGCGCGTGTCCGGGTCCAGGCGCGGGTCCGTCGTCAGGCAGACGATGGCGAACCCGCCCGCCGCCGCCTCGGCCGCCAGGTCGTGCAGCCGCCGCCAGGTGAGCAATCCGCACCACCCCACGCTCACCAGCGCGGCCCCCACGGGGTGCACGTGCGCCAGGTGGAGGCACTCGGCCGGGGTAAAGGCGTGGATCACCCGGAAGCCCTCACGCTCCAGGACGGCGCCGAAGATGGCGTGCACGTCCGTGCCGCCGTCCGCCAGCAGCACGGCGGGCCGGCCCGCATCGGGAGCGGGCCTCTCGGCCCACGAAGCGACCCTCCCGGCGCGGGCGTCGGGCCTCGCGCGGGCAACGGGCGCGGCGGCGCGGACGCAGGACGTGTGGGTGTGGATGGGCTGGGCGTGCATGGTGGCCTCCCCGGTTGCGCCGAAGTCGCGTGCGGAGGGCCCTGCGCCGGCCGGGTGCGGCCAGTGGTGGGCCGCTGAGGCGGCTCCGGGAGATGGCGGTCGGGACCGCCGCATCCCCCGCGGCGCGTCCCTGCATATAGCCTAACCCTTTGACTCGGCTGAGGTTCCATCCGTCACACGCCACGTCCTGATGGGGCGGCCGGAATCCGCCGCGTACAGCTTTCGTCCAATCTTTGGGCGCGGGGCTTGCGACGGTCCTCGGCCTTCCGAACGGGCACACGAACGCAGGAGGGGATGGGATGAAGATCCATTTGAGGCCGCTGGACGAGCAGGTGATCGTCATCACGGGGGCGGACAGCGGGATCGGACTGGCGACGGCGCGCGCGGCGGCCCACGCGGGCGCGGCGGTGGTGCTCAACTCGCGCAACGCCGAGGCGCTGGCGGCCATCGCGGCCGAGCTGCGCACGGAAGGCGCCGAGGTCGCGTGGCACGCCGGCGACGTGGCGAGCCAAGCCTCCATGCGCCAGCTGGCCGAGGTCGCCGTGACGGCGTTCGGGCGCATCGACACGTGGGTGAACAACGCGGGCGTCACCATCTACGGCGAGATCGAGCGCACGCCCGTGGACGACGTGCGGCGCCTGTTCGAGACCAACTACTTCGGCGTGGTCAACGGCACCCTGGCCGCCCTGCCGTTCCTGCGCCGCGAGGGCGGCGCGCTCATCAACGTGGGCAGCGTGCTTTCCGGCGTGGCCATCCCGCTGCAGGGGCACTACACGGCCAGCAAGCACGCGGTCAAGGGCTTCACCGACTCGCTGCGCATCGAGATGGAGCACGCGGGCGCGCCGGTCGCCGTCACGCTCATCCGCCCCGCGGCCATCGACACGCCGTACACGGAGCACGCGCACAGCCACATGGGAGATGCGGATCCCAACGTGCCGCCCCCCGTCTACGCGCCCGGCGTGGTGGCGCGCGCCATCCTGGACTGCGCCGTCCGTCCCCAGCGCGAGGTGCTCGTGGGCGGCGCGGCCAAGCAGATGGAGATGATGCGCAACACGTCGGAGCGGATGTACAACGCGTACGCCGCCTCCGCCGCGTGGGAGCAGCAGCGCGCGCCGCTGGGCAGCAAACGCCGCAGCGACGCGCTGCATTCGCCGTCCTCCGCCGGGCGCGAGCGCGGCGACTACGACGGCCACGTGATGCGCACGAGCGCGTACACGCATACCAAGCAGCATCCCCTGCAGACGCTGCTCACGCTGGGCCTGTTGGGCGGCGGCGCGTACGTGCTCTCCCGCTCCGGCCTCCTCGGCGAGCTGAACCAGGGCGTGCGCGCGCGCCTGTTCGGCGGCGGAGACGAGGGGGACGAGACGGACTCGACGATCGCGCGCGCGGACCGCGACATGCGCCACGTGCTGCGGCACCTGGTGCGGCTGGGCGGCAAGCCCATCGAGACGCTGACGCCCGCGGAAGCGCGGATGCAGCCCACGCCCACGCACGCGGTGATGGCCCTGCTGCGCGAGCACGGCACCACGCCCGCGCCGCTCCCCGTCGCGCGGGTGGTGGAGCGGACGATCCCCGGCCCCGGCGGCGACATCCCCGTGCGCGTCTACACGCCGCACGGGGAGGGGCCGTTCCCCGTGATCGTCTACACGCATGGCGGCGGCTGGGTGATCGCCACCAACGACACCTACGATGCCAGCGCCCGCGGCCTGTGCGACGCCGTGAACGCCATCGTGGTCTCCGTGGAGTACCGCAAGGCGCCGGAGCACCGCTTTCCCGCCGCGCACCAGGACGCGTTCGCGGCCTACCACTGGGTGCTGCAGAACGCGTCCGAGCTGGGCGGCGATTCGTTCCGCGTGGCCGTGGCCGGCGAGAGCGCGGGCGGCAACCTGGCCGTCTCCACCGCCATGCTGGCGCGCAACGGCGGCTTTCAGCTCCCGGCGCACGTCTTGGCCGTGTACCCCATCGCCAGCGGGCGCACGGACTCGCCGTCGTACATCGAGAACGCGGACGCCAAGCCGCTCAACCGGCCCATGATGGAGTGGTTCTTCAGCCACTACCTGCGGTCGCCGGCGGATGCGGACGACCCCATGATCTCGCTGGTGAACGCGGACCTGCGCGGCCTGCCGCCGACGACGATCATCACGGCGGAGATCGATCCGCTGCGGTCGGACGGCGAGCGGCTGGCGGAGGCCATGAAGGCCGCGGGCGTGGACGTAGCCTACCACACCCACGACGGCGTCACGCACGAGTTCTTCGGCATGGCGAACGTCGTCAAGGACGCCGCCAAGGCGCTCAAGCAGGCCGCCGCCGGCCTCAAGCGCGACCTCGCCACCCCGGCACTGGCCGAAGCGCGCTGATCGCTGCGGCGGGCGCCCGCGGGTCCCTGGATCCGCGGGCGTCCGCCGTTCTCTTTCGATGGATTACGGACGACGGGCGGAGCGATGAACGACGAGCAGATGCGAAAGTACCGCGAGGCGGCCGAGCAGACCGCGCGCGAGCAGCAGCAGATCCAGGCCGTCATCGACAAGCTGGATGCGAAGCGGAAGGAGAAGGAAGAGGATGATTCGGAGGATGCGGACGGCGTGCAGGCCGGCGCCCGCGCGCAGCCGGAGAATCCCATGCCGGACCAGCACCTGGTCAAGCCGGGGCTGGAGGCGGAGATGGAGCTCAAGCCCCGCTACCTCGCGCCGGACTACCTGGGCTCCGAGAAGCTGAAGGACCGCGTGGCCATCGTCACGGGCGGCGACTCGGGGATTGGGCGGGCCGTGGCCGTGCTCTTTGCCCGCGAGGGCGCCGACGTGGCCATCCTCTATCTCAACGAGCACGAGGACGCGGAAGAGACGAAGGCCGCCGTGGAGAAGGAGGGCCGCCGCTGCATCCTCATCCCCGGCGACGTGCGCGACCCGGCGTTCTGCAAGGACGCCGTAGAGCACACCGTGGCGGAGCTGGGCAAGCTGAACGTGCTGGTGAACAACGCCGCCTTCCAGGAGCACGTGGGCTCGCTGGACGAGCTGACGGACGCGCACCTGGACATGACGCTGCGCACCAACATCTACGGCTACGTGCAGATGGCCCGCGCCGCGCTGCCGCACCTGTCGCGGGGCGACGCCATCGTCAACACGGGCTCGGAGACGGGGCTGTTCGGCGAGGGGTCGCTGCTGGACTACTCGGCCACCAAGGGCGCCATCCACGCGTTCACCATGGCCCTGGCGCAGAACCTTGCCCCGCAGGGCATCCGCGTGAACGTGGTGGCGCCCGGCCCCGTGTGGACGCCCCTGAACCCGGCCGACGCACCGCCGGAGAAGATCAAGAAGTTCGGCCAGCAGACGGATATGAAGCGCCCCGCGCAGCCGGAAGAGGTGGCGCCCGCGTTCGTGTTCCTGGCCTCGCCGGTGTGCAGCAGCTACATCACCGGCGCCGTTCTCCCCGTGATGGGCGGCCCCACCGGCTGATCCGGGCTCGTGACGGGATGGATGATGACGGCGCGGGGCGGCGCTGGATGCGCCGCCCCGCGTTGTTTGTCCCCCCTGGCGCTTGTTTTCCTGAGGGAGCGCACGCCCAGACCCCGCCCGTGACGGCCCCGTGCGCGCGACCGAAGGATCTGCTCCGCCCGCGCATGACGGCCGCCCCAGTGCACTCAAGCCGCCGTCGTGCGATGCGGGCAAGATCCTTCGGTCGGCGCCACGGAATCCGTCCGGATGGTGGAGCGCAGCACGGCGCGCCCGTCGAACCCGCGCGAGAACGGGTGGGGCCGCCGCCCTTGAGGTGCAGGTCCCACCGGCCGCCCGGGCCGCGCACTTCTCCCAGCAGGATGGCGCGCCCGTCACCCAGTTGCGGCACCCACCCGCCGAACTGGTGGCCGGCGTACAGCATGGCCACGGGCTCCGCGCCGGCAGCGGCGCGTTGCCGCTGAACGTGTCTCGGATCAGGGGGGATGCGATCGATGCGCATTCCCAACGGAAAGGCGCGTGCCCGCAAGTGGTTCACGATGTGGCAGATACGAAACAGCGGGGCCAGCGTCCGCGCGCTGCCCCGCTGTTCACGCACGAACCAGCCGCGTGCTCACATGTCCGGGTAATTGACGCAGCCGGCGGCGGAGTTGCACACGTTATCGCAGGACGGGCCGGCGCAGCTCTGGCACGTCTGGTAGCACGTGTTGTTGTCTGCGCGGCAGCCGGTGTACGGCACGCATGTCATGCACGTGTTGGCGCCGGTCGCACCAAGCACCGTTCCTGCGGCGAGTGGGGTGGCATCCGTCGCGAACGTATCCACCCGCAGTTCTTCCAGTTGCAGCTTGAGCTTGCGCATCATGAGTCGCCGTCGTAGAAGGTTTGTGGAAGGAGGACAGTGAATCCTAGCTCACAAACCGTCGCGAATCAACAGCAAGAATGGGTCGACGGAACGGACTCGTCGGCACCTCCCCCAGGAAGACCACAGGGTGGCGGACGTGCACGGAGCCGCCAGTCCGCGCAGGCGGACTTCGTGTAGTCGTTGCGGCGAATTCATTCGCTCTGGCCGGCTGGGTCCAAGAGAAACGCGGAGCCGCCTCTGCGACTCCGCGTCTCCGCGTGAGGCTGCCGTCGTCCGTATCAGCCGCCTATTCCAGCCACTCCATGCGCGGCGGCACGGCGGGCTCGGCGAACACGCCGTTCCCCAGGAACGACCACGCGTTCATGTTCGCCAGCGCGCTGTAGAAGTAGAACGAGAACCCGTTCACCCCGTGCTGGCGGCCGATGCGCACCTGCTTGGCAATCTCGTCGCGCCCCAGCCCCGGCAGCACGCCCGCGTACACGTGGCGGCCAGTGGGCCGCATTCCGTCCACGTGGTCGGCGATCATGCAGTCCCAGTCGGGATTCGGCTCCTGCCCGGGGCGCCGCGGCCGGTACGAGCAGCGCTCGTTCGCCACGTAGAAGTAGGTCATGGGCACGGCCACGTCCAGGTATCCTCCGCTGGCCCATCCCCACGTGTCCTGGTAGAACTCCGCCACCCCGCTGGACGACGGCCACCCCAGGCGCGTGCGGTCGTAGATGGGCCACACCGCCGCCGAGAGCGGCACCTTGCGCACGGCGTGGATGCTGTCGTGCGTCTCCTGCACCATCCGGCTCACCAAGTCGCGGCGAAAGCGCGCCCACCCCTCGCGGTCCGTGGCCGGGTCGCCCCCGAACGCATCCAGCGAGGCCCGGTCCCACCCGAACGCCGCGCCGGGATAGCGGATGCGGTCCAGGTGAATGCCATCCACCTCGTAGCGCCGCACGATGTCCGCCGCCACGCGGGCCAGGTGCGTGCGCACCCCGGCGTGCGCGGGCGACAGGTACACGTATTCCTCGCCGTTCGGACAGGCCATCGGCCGCCCGGCCCGCGTGTGCATGGCCCATTCGGGATGGTCGATGAGCACGTGGTTGGGCTGCCCCGGCTCGCTGCGGCGCAGGCCCTGGCAGGTGCTGGAGTTGTTGGATTCCCAGCCGGAGAGCCCGTTGATCCACGCGTGCAGTTGCAACCCGCGCGAATGCGCCTCGCGGACGGCCACCTCCAGCGGGTCCCAGGTGGGCGTGCCGCCCAGCCGGTCGCACAGGCGGGGCGAGCACGGGTCCAGCTGCGAGCGGTAGCGCGCGTCCCACGGCCCGCGCACCTGGAAGTAGACGATGTTGAAGTTGGCGCGCCGCGCGTTCTCCATCACCTGGCGGATGGTGGCCGCGGAGCCGTAGTCCCAGCGGTTCACCCACAGCGCGCGCCCCTCCTCCATCAGCGCCGGCGCGGAATCGGCCGCGACGGATGGGGACGCGGCGGAGTCGGCGGCCGCGGCAAAGGCTGGCGCCACCAGCTGGGCCGTGGCAACCTTCGCCACCTCGTCGGCCGGGGGGCGCAGGACGGCGCCCGCCGCCACGGCGCCGATGAGCAGCACGGGCGCGGACGTGAGCAGGGCGCGGGTAACGCGTGGATTCATGCGCAAAAGCGTGCGGCCGGGCCCCAGGGGGCGCGGCGGTGATTCGATTCGAGGGTCCGAGATACCGGACGTGTGCGGGGATGATTCTGTTAGCCAGACCGGTGCCACGAAGTTCCATCGGCCACGGGCGGATGCGGCGGCTGGCACCGGTGTCATCCAATCAAACCAAGATCGCCCCGCGGCGGAAGTGTGTCAAATCGTTGCGGGAGCACGCGTTGTGTTTGTCCAGAACGGTCCGTGTCTTGCCCGTTCATCGTGCCCGCGAGTACCACACTGGCCCGGGGATACGGCGTTTCGTCGTGCCCATGCACGGAGATTCGCGTAAATTCGGTGTGCCGGCGACGAGCGGGTTCACGTGGACGAGAAGACGACGCATGAAATACGGGTGGATGATCGCGCTGGCCCTGCTGCCCCTGGCTGCGTGCGACGACGTGTTCGGCTCGGATGACGACGACGAGAGTGCAGGTGCCGTCTTCACGATGAACAACGCGGCGTCCGCGAACTACGTGATCGTGTTCGCGCGCGACGACGACGGGTCCCTGGAGCGGACGGACTCCGTGGCCACGGGGGGCCGGGGGAGCGGCCCGCACCCCGTGTTCGGCACGGACCCGCTGGAGTCGCAGGATGCCGTCATCCTGAGCGACGACAACCGCCTGCTCTTCGTGGTGAACGCCGGCAGCAGCGAAGTGACCTCGTTCCGGGTGAGCGAGACGGGCGAGCTCACGCGGGTGAGCACGGTGAGCTCCGGCGGCACCTTTCCCGTGAGCCTGGCCGTGCACGGCGACGTGCTGTACACCGTCAACGCCCTGGGCGGCGGAAACATCAGCGGGTTCCGCGTGGCGGGCGACGGCACGCTTACCCCTCTGGCCGGCTCCACGCGCTCCCTGGGCGGCGCGGCCATGCCCGGCCCGGGCTCCATCCGCATCAGCCCCAACGGCCGGATGCTCGTGGTCACCCTGAAGGCGACCGACCGGCTGGCGCTTTACGGGCTCAACGCCAGCGGCCTTCCCGACCTCGCGGAACCCTTTACGGGCCTGCTGACCGGAAGGACGCCGTTCGGCGCGGACTTCGACCCGAGCGGGCACTACATCCTGTCGTTCGGCAACATCGGCCCCAACCGCGCGGCGGTGCCGGACGGAAGCTCGGTCATCGCGCTCGACATCGCCGCCGCCAACTCGGTGGCCATCCACTT
Source organism: Longimicrobium sp. (assembly GCA_035474555.1). Taxonomy (GTDB): domain Bacteria; phylum Gemmatimonadota; class Gemmatimonadetes; order Longimicrobiales; family Longimicrobiaceae; genus Longimicrobium. Next base: position 9,041 of record DATING010001234.1, read on the forward strand.
TCCCGCCGTGCCCACCACGGAGACGGCCGCGTGCTGGGTGCAGATCACACCGGACGGCCGCTTCGCCTACACCACCAACACGGGGAGCGGATCCATCACCGGTTTCTCCATCAGCAGCATCGGCAGGCTCACGCGGCTCACGGAAAACGGTCAGACGGGCTCTACCGGCGCCGGCAGCATGCCGCTGGACATGGCGTACGCGGACGGCTACCTGTACGCCCTGACGGCAGGCGACCGCGGCATCCACGCCTTCCGGGTGGGGACGGATGGATCGATCACGGCGGCCGGCAGCGTCACGGGCGTGCTTCCCATCAGCGTTACCGGCCTCGCGGCGTTCTGAGCCGGTCGTGACGGTGGATGGACGACGGACCTGGCCCCTCGCGTATCGAGTGCGGGAGGCCCGGTTCCGTGGAGCCATCCACGGCCTGGACACCCTGCCGCGGATGCCCTTCACCCCGCCGCTGGGGATGGCGCTGCGCAAGGCGGACGGAGCGCCGTAGGGTATTTTCCGACGGGGGTTGACAGACCGGACGGAGGCGGATAGATTCATGGCTTGTGAACAGACGGTGGGCAAAAGTCCGCCGAGGATACCAGAGTACGATGAGGACCTGGGATCGATCCCTGGTCCTCATTTTGTTTTGGGTTCACAAGCAAACGCTCGTGCGCGGGGAGCGAATGGCTCGCGCAAAAGAACAGACGATCGCTGGTCGGAAGCTCCGTACCTCGAGAGTCGGTCAACACACCAGGAAAAGAGTACGAGATGCGCACGACCGGTACTGTCAAGTGGTTCAACGACGCCAAGGGCTTCGGCTTCATCACGCCCGAGAACGGCAGCAAGGATTGCTTCGTTCACCACTCGGCCATCCAGGGCAGCGGCTTCAAGTCGCTCGCCGAGGGTGAGCAGGTGGAGTTCGACATCGTCCAGGGCCAGAAGGGCCCCGCGGCCGAGAACGTGACGCGCGTCGGCTAAGCCCGATCGGACCACGTGACGAACGAGGCCGCTCCAGCAATGGAGCGGCCTCGTTTTTTAGTGCCCAGTCCCGAGTGACAAGTGCCAAGTAGCGCAATCGGCCGCAGGCCGTGCCGTTGGTGTCGGCGGAGGCCGACAGTGTGAAGTTGTAGCCGCGAATTCATACGCTCCGGGGCTCGGTGCCCGCCGATTCCGCCGATTCATCGCCCGCCGGATTCACCGCTCCGCCGGATTCACCGCTCCGCCGGATTCATCACTCCGCCGAGTTCGTCGCTCGCCGGTTCTTCGCTCCGGATTCATCCCCCGCCGATCCGCCTCTGCCGACTGGCCGACTACGGACCCGCCATCTCACCGGGCGGAGCCGAGCAAATCACTAGGCACTAGTCACTTGGCACTAATCACTTGGCACTTGTCGCTTCTCTTCCATAACAAACCGGGGCCGCCCTGATTCATCAGGGTGGCCCCGCTGGTCCTGCGGTGCGCCGGGTGGTTACGCCGCCGGCGCCACCAGCACGTTGCTCGCAGCCGCGAAGAACGGTCGCGAGCCCGGATCCGTAAGCTTGATCTCCAGCAGACGGCTGCCGTCGCCCGTCTTTCCCAGAACCGCCGCCACTACCCCCATACCGCCCGTGCACAATACTTCATCGCCCACCTTGGGCGTGTGCTCCGTCGCGGGCACCCAACCCGGATGGGTCGTATGGCTCACGAAGAGCTCGTCGTCACGGATGCGCTTGGTGCTGTTGCCCATCGCCATGGCGGTACTCCTGATTCAAGGGGTTGTCCGGAGTGGTATCCGGGGACTGCTCAGGTCTTGTGACGGTACGTAATCCGGCCGCGCGTAAGGTCGTACGGCGAGAGCGACAGGGTAACGCGGTCGCCCACCATCACGCGGATCTTGAACTTGGTCATCTTGCCGGCGCCGTACGCCAGCACGATGTGGCCATTCTCCAGCTCCACGCGATACTTGCGGTCGGGCAGCACCTCGGTCACATGCCCGTCTACCACGATTCCTTCTTCCTTGGCCAAGCTCCTCTCCTTCTGCACGCGGTGCATTGAATGAATAAAATCCGCGATGCCACGTCAGCGGAACACGGACGGGCACCGCGGGCGGCTCGCAGTCGGGCGCTCCTCCGA
>DATING010001235.1:0-2774 GCA_035474555.1 Longimicrobium sp.
TGCGCGGGGCTGTGTGGCCGCAGGCGGCGGTGCGAGCAAGACGGTGGACGGCGCGCCGCAGCGGGAGCGAGTGAACTCGCCGCAACGAAAGCGGAAAGCCTCGCAAACTGCGCGAGGCTTTGAGGCCGGCTCCTCACAGGACAGCCACGTGCACCGAGTCGGCGGCTGGTACGCCGCTTCGGCCTCTCACGCCTCACCTTCAGCCCTTATCAACCTCCCCCAGCAGTTTGGGGGAGGTGGGCGAGTCTTGCGAGCCCGGAGGGGGCGCTGGCGGACGCAGCGCGAATCTCTGGATCACCTCCGCCGTTGCCGGATCGACCGATCAGGCGCGGCCGATGTCGAGCACTTCGGCGACGACGGAGCGGATGCCCCAGTCCAGGGCCTCGCGGCAGTTGTCGAACCACAGGTCGATCTTGTTGCCGCGAACGGCGCCGCCCGTATCCATGATCACGAAGATGCCGATCAATCGCCCGTCCGGATGCGACACGCGGACGACGGAGCCCAGCGGCAGCACGCCGGGATCGCCCGCGGCCATCCCGTCGCGCACGCGGACGCCCGTGCGCATGTTGCCGCGCAGGCAGTACGCCGTCGATCGCATCTCCAGCCGCCGCTGCACGGGGAACGCGCCGCGGCTCTCCGCCACGGCGGGCAGCGCGACGGGCGTCGGCTCGCCGTCCGGCACCGCGGCGCCGTCCAGGGTGGCGACGGGGGTGGTGTCCGCCGGCTGGGGGACGGGTGTGCCCAGCAGCCGCGGCCCGCGCTGCGCCGAGCCCTCGGAGGGAGCGAGCGCCGCCAGCAGCAGCGGCAGAATGAACGCGCAGAAGCGCGTGGTCCAGCGGTACTTCCCGTGATCCGGCATGATCCTGCGGGTCATGTCCGATCCTCTCGAACGGGGTTTCGCCAGCGCCTGCCGGTCAGCAGGGGCCGTCCGTCATCGGGAAGGGAGACTTCGATGAAGAGAAACAGGATGGGACTGCGATGGAATCGGGACGAGCGTCCCCCTCCCCGGCCCCTCCCCCGGCAAACTGCGCCGGGAGAGGGGAGAACAACGGAGCGGGCAGATGACCAGGCGTTGTCGCAGAGCCCCCACCCGCCCAGGCGAATGAATTCGCCGCAACGACTACACGAAGTCCGCCTGCGCGGACTGCCGGTCTCGTAGCGGGCGCGTGCCGTCGCGGAGGCGAGCTCCCGGCCAAGCGAATGAATTCGCCGCAACAACTACACGAAGTCCGCCTGCGCGGACTGCCCGGCACGGACGGGTGCCACGCCACCGGCACGAGTTCTCACCCGGGCGGCGGTTGAAGCCCTGTTCGCAACGCGCGTCAGCGCGAGACAGGGCTTATGGCTGTCCCAGCGGCGGATTCATCCGCTCAGGCTGGATCCACGCGATTCCGACTGATTCCCCGCGCGCGCACTTCCCCACTTCCCCACTTCCCCACTTCCCCACTTCCCACTTTCGCACTTTCGCACTTTCGCACTTCCGTGCGTCAATCGGCGATCAGCGGCCGTTCGCCCTGGAACAGGCTCGACGCGCGGTACCGGTTCAGCGCGAGCTCCAGCAGCAGCTTCACCAGCACGGCCAGCGGCACCGCGATCAGCAGTCCCACGAATCCAAAGAAGTAGCCGGAAACCGCCAGCGCCAGCAGCACCCACACCGGGTGCAGGCCCACGGCCTCGCCCACCACGCGCGGGCCGATCACGGAGCCGTCCAGCACCTGCACCACCGCGAACACGATCAGGATCTTGAGCAGCGACAGGAGCGGGCTGGCGGAGAAGATGGCGATGATCAGCGCCGGGACCAGGCTGGCCACCAGCCCCATGTACGGGATGATGTTGAACACGCCCGCCACCACGCCCAGCAGCAGCGCGTACGGAAACCCCGCGATCAAAAAGCCCAGCCAGGTGAGCACGCCCACGATGGATGCCGCCAGCACCTGTCCGCGAAAGTAGCGCGCGAGCAGCCGATCGTATTCTGACGCAAAACCTACCACACGGTCACGGTACGGCCCGGGCACCAGCTCGCCCAGCCGGCGCTCGATGCTCCGCCAGTCGCGCAGCAGGTAAAAGATCAGGATGGGCGTAAGGAACACGTAGCTCAGCAGCGTCAGGATGGCGCCCAGCCCCTTGCCCACCCCCAGCACGCCCGACCAGATGCCCCGCCCGATGGCCGCCTGCCGCTGCTGCAGCCACGCCATCACCGCGTCGGGCTGAATGGACCGCATCCGCTCCAGCACCATGCTCTCGTCCAGCCACGGCAGGTCGCGCGACTGCAGCTGCGCCTGCCACGCCTCCATCCGCAGCGTGGCCGTCTGTACCAGCGCGGGCGCGGACTGGATGAACTCCGCGATCTGCGCGCTCAGCGCCGGAATGCCCAGGAAGATGAGCAGCGCCAGCACCGCCAGCGCCGGCAGGGCCAGGATGAACGTGGCCACCGTGCGCGAGATCCCGCGCCGCTCCATGCGCGCCACCATCGGGTGCATGACGTACGCGAGCACCAGCGCCAGGACGAACGGCGCCAGCAGAAAGCCCGTGGTGTCCAGCAGCCAGATGAACGTGAGCATCCCCGCGGCGCTCACCGTGAGCAGGTGGTGGCGCGTCCCCGAGTACGGCTGGATGAGAAAGACGAGCAGAAAGAACAGGATGAACGGATTGAGGATGCTGCGGATGCTCATCATGAAGAAGCCCAGCACCACCAGCACCACCACCGCGTGCCAGGCGCGCCAGTTGAACGGCGTCGTGTCCGTGGGATTGGGGATCATCGGGATGGGCGGAAG
>DATING010001236.1:0-2420 GCA_035474555.1 Longimicrobium sp.
GCGTGCTGGGCCAGCCGTCCGCGCCTCGCGCCGCGGCCGATACCATCACCCTGGGCGGCGGTTCGGAGCCTGCGGTGGATGAGCCCGCACCGCCGGCGGAGCCCGCGCCGGAGCCCGCCGAGCCCGAGACGGACGACGCGCCCTGAACTGGTGTGATCCGTTGAATCCTCGATTTGGTGAGCTAGCAGTCAGCAGGATGATCGGCGTCGGTTGATCGGTGCGGCTGATGGCGGATGATCGGCCGGGCGGGAACGGGCGATCGGCCAGATGGGCACAGGGATGATCGCGGGCGGCCGGCGGGAGCGATTGAAATCGCGGCTACAACGGCACACTGTCGGCCTGCGCGGACAACGACGGCGGATCGACGACGAGCGGGGGCGGAGCACATCAGGTGCGCCGCCCCCGCTGTTCTTTCTGAGCCCAAACTTGATTCCGTCTCAGCATGTTGCAGTTCATTATGTGACCTCCGATTGTATTTCGTATCAGTAGGCAGCGAGCCGTATCAGCGCGTACATGTGGTAAAATCCCGTCAAAGACGCTGTCCGCACACCATGCGTACTATCAATTAAGGCCTATCAATTGCATAAACACATGGCTCCTTCGGATATCACCTTTCTGCTCTCAAGGTGCCCATGCGTGTGTCGTCGATCCACCGTCGTTCCCTGCTCGCCGCGGGCGTGGTCCTGCTCGCGGCGTGCACCGACCAATCCCCCACCACCCCCGCGCCGCGGGCCGAATCGGCGCCGCCGGCCCTGTCCGTGGCGGGCGCGTACGGAACGGGACAGCCCTACCAGTACCACAGCCGGGTCGCCGAGGACCGCTGCATGGACGTGGCGGGCGCGAGCCGCGAATACGGCGCGGCAATGACCATCTGGCACTGCCTGTGGAACCCGCAGGACCCGGCGCCCCAGCAGACGTTCACCTGGACGGCCGCGGGCGAGCTCAAGGTGTACGCGGGCACGCCGGACGAGCGCTGCCTTTCCGTGGAGAACCGCGCCATCACCACGGACGGGGCCGCCGTCATCACCTGGGGGTGCATCGGCGCGCCCAACCAGTACTGGGAGCCGGGCCCCAACGGCACGGACATCCGCGTCCGGGGCACCACCAAGTGCCTGGACATCCCCGGCGGCGACACCACCGTGGGCACGCGGCTGATCATCTGGGAATGCCACGGCGCATCCAACCAGCAGTGGGACACGGGCGCGTCGCCGCCCGCGCCCGCCACCAACCCCGTGCTGGGGCTGGTGGGCCCGGCGATCCCGGTCTCCACCGTGGAAGGATGGGGCGGCGCGTTCGCCCGCTACGAGCAGGACTTCCGCACCTTTGCCGAGCAGCACTGGGCGAACGACGGCGCGTGGTGGGAAGCGGCCAACTACTACGACCGCGCCAAGATCTACTACGTGTGGTGGGCGCGCACGGGCAACCAGGCGTACCGCGACCGGGCCGACGCGCTGGCGCTGAACTACCGCACGAACTACGTGGAGGCCAACAACTACGGGGTCAGCGCGCACTGGTCGCAGATCGAGGGCATCGCGCTGCACTACCTGCTCACGGGCGACGAGGCGTCGCGGGTGGCCGTGGGGCGCATGGCAGACAACTTCGCCGTCCCCTACTACATGAACGGCCTGAACGATCTAAACGCCGAGATGGAGAACCGGATGCAGGCGCGCACGCTGCTGGCGTTCGTCATCGCCCACCAGATCGGCGCGCCGCGCGGCGACTACCCGGCGGACAAGCCCACGTGGGAAGGGCTGGCCCGTGAGGCGCTGACGAAGATCCTGGCCTCGCAGGGGGCGGACGGCGCGTACCGGTTCCAGCACCCGGGAATCAACCAGTGCGGCCACAACAAGCCGTTCATGGTGGGGCTGCTGAACGACGCGCTGATCCACTACTACCAGAAGTTCGAGGCCGACCCGCGCATTCTGCCGGCCGTGAAGAAGTCGGTGGACTACCTGTGGGCCAACGACTGGCGCGACGCGCAGCAAGCCTTTGACTACCTGGGCGGCCCCTGCGGCGGCGACACCGGCACGGAGGGCGCGCCGGACCTGAACAACCTGGTGGTGAACGGCTTCGGGTGGGTGTACCAGCAGACGGGCGACGCCACCTACCGCACGCGCGGCGACGCCGTGTTCGCGGGGGGGGTGAACGGCGCGTGGCTGCACGGCGGCAAGCAGTTCAACGAGAACTACACGAGCTCCTACAAGTACCTGGCGTACCGGTAGGCTGAGCCCGGGAGGATTCGGCGGAGGATTCGGCGGATGGGGCGCGCGCGGTCAGCCGCGCGCGCCGATGCCGTCCCCCGCGTCGCCCGCGAACCCGCCGAACGCGCGGCGCTCGGCGGCGCGGGTGAAGACGGCGTAGTCCTGCGCCAGGGCCGCGTCCGCCTCCGGACCTCCGGCCTCCGGCGGCAGGGGGCCGAG
>DATING010001237.1:0-7576 GCA_035474555.1 Longimicrobium sp.
GATGGACGTCGCGTCCATCCCCAGCGGGCCGAAGAACGTGTCCTGCAGGTACGTGCCGAACGGCTTGCCGCTGGCCTTTTCGATCACCAGCCCCAGCAGGAAGTACGCGGAATTGTCGTACCGCCACGACTCGCCCGGGCGAAAGTTGGGGGGCGCCGCCGCGATCATCTCCACCACCCGGCCGGGCGGCACGGGGGTGAGATAGGTGTCCGACGTCAGCCGCTCCGTATAGCTGCCCAGCCCGGAGGTGTGGGTGAGCAGGTGGTGGAGCGTGATGGACGACCATTCGCGGGGCCCCTCGTCCAGGAAGTCGGTGAGGGGCTGGTCCAGGCGCAGGCGGCCTTCATGGGCCAGTCGCATCACCGCCGCGGCGGTGAACGTCTTGGTCACGGAGCCGATCTGGTACCGCGTATCCGCCGTTGCGGCGACGCCCCGCTCCAGGTCGGCGTAGCCGTAGCCTTTGAGCAGCACGGTCCGGCCGCCGCGGGCAACCCCGATGGTCATTCCCGGCACGGGCCTCAGCAGGGCGGCCGCCGCGATGGAATCGGCCGCGCGCTCCAGCGCGGTGGGGGCCGCGTCCTGCGAGCGGTGCTCGCCGGTTGGCCGGGTACCCGGGGCGCATCCGGCGAGCAGGGCGCAGCAGGCAAGCGCGGCCGCGCTCGCGGTTCGGACGATCATCATCGCTCTTCCGCGGTGGGTCCGGCCAGCAGCATCTCGCGGACGCCGTCCAGGGGAAACTGCTCGGAATGGGTGAACGCTGGCTGAACCAGGAGCGCCTGCACGAGCCCGTTCAGGGCCATCTGGAACAGCAGCGTGCGGGCACCTGCGTCGCGCCAGCCCATTTCGGCGTACGCGCGCTCGATGGCGTCGTAGTACGCGGCGCGCACGGGCCGGGTAAGCTCGGCCGCGCGGGCGACGTCGGTCGTGATGGAGGGCTGCAGCACCAGCGCCAGGTACAGCCGCTGAAAGGCGGGCTGCTCACGGACGCGGGCGATCGCCGCGTCGAACATTCGCCCCAGCCGCTCGCGCGGCGGCAGGCCGGCGGGAATCTCGTCCCAGGTCCGGACGCCTTCGGCCATGCGAAACTCCACGATGTCGCGCAGCAGGTCTTCCTTGGAGGCAAAGTGCTGGTAGATGAGCGCCTTGGAGACGCCGGCCCGCCGGGCGATCTCGGACATGGAGGCCGCGTGGTAGCCGAGTTCCGCGAAGGCCTCGAGGCCGGCGTTCCGAATCGCGAGCTGCGACTCCTGGCGGAGCTGCTGGTTCAGCGCGGCGTTGCGGGGTGACATCGTACTGGATCTCGTTATTCGATGACCGATTGGTCACTGAATGGTATGCGTGCCTGCCGCATCCGTCAACGGGGCACTCCGGGTCTGCACGTCCAGGGCGGCGCGACGTCCGTCGAGCTGGAGCTGTCCGCCGGCTGGGACGAGTCGCTGACGGACGACGACCTGCCGCGGGAGATCCAGTCCACGTCGTCGTAAGGCGGGGGGGTGAAGGATAGACGACGTGGCGGTCCGCGGGTCAGGCGGGCCGCCACGGGTCGTTTTCCAGCTTCGCGATGAGCCGGTCCATCAGCGCCACCGCCTGCCGCAGCTCTTCCTCATCCATCCCCTCCGTCACCTGGTGGGTAAAGGCGTGCTGCAGGGGGCGGATGACGTCGATGGCATCCCACCCCGCCTGCGTGGGCTGCAGCAGCTTGGCGCGGCGGTGGCGCGGGTTGTCGACGTACTCGGCCATCCCGTCCGCCACCAGCGCGTCCGCCAGCCGCTGCACGCTCTGCCGGGTGAGGCCCATGGCCCGCGCCGCGTCGCTGACGGTGAGCGGCGCGCGCAGCACGGCGCCCAGCACCTGCCAGCGCGCGGCCGTGAGCCCCGCCGGCCGCGCCATGTGCTCCGCCACGGCCAAGAACAGGCCGTTCAGGCGAAAGGTGCGGATGACCAGGTCCGTGAGCGCGTCGCCCGCCGGCGAGCGCGCCCCGTCCGCCTGTCGCGCGTCGTCCAACCGGCTCACGCCGCCGCGCCTTCGGCTTCTTCCAGCGCCGCCAGCGTGTAGAAGGCGGCCGGGTCGCCGTGCTTGTACAGCGCGTACCAGGCGTCCAGCACGTGCGGCGCGTACAGCTCCAGCCGCTCGAAGATGGCCCGCGCGAACTCGATGGGCGCCGTGCCGCTGGCGGTGATCAGGTCGCCGTCGCGGTGCGCGGGGGCATCCACGTAGTGCTCCGTGCCCGCGTAGCCCGTCTGCCATCCCAGGTACTCGCGCGCGTTGCTGGTGTGGGGACGCCCGTTCAGCACGCCGGCGCGCGCCAGTGCCCCCGTGGCGCCGCAGACCGCCGCGACCGGCACACCCGCATCAAGGAAGGCTCGCGCCGTCTCCACGGCCTCCGCGTCCGCCCCCGCGTCCCACATCGCCGAGCCGGGGAGGATGAGCATGGCGCTGTCCTCCGGCCGCAGCTCCGCCAGCGCCATGTCGGGGACGATGGTGATGCCGCCCATCGTCCGCACCGGATCGCGGGTGATGCCCACGGTGCGGATGGAGTAGCGCCCCGGGTTCTGCTGGTACGTCGGCTGGTTGATCCCCGCGACCGCGTATCCCGGCTCCCAGTCCGACATCGTGTCCGGGACGAACAGGTGCACCGTCTGCTGCTGCTGCTGCTGCTCCATGCTGGCCTCCCTCGCGTGGTGAACCGTGGACCCGCACCCCTTGTTCGACAGCATGCTGTCTTCATGCCGAATCATAATTCATTGACATAATACTGTCAATATTCTCTGGCACGCCCAATCCTCCTGGCGTCGATGTCCCCTCCCGGGGCCGCGCAGAGGGTTGTGGATCTATAAAATAGTCTGTATGTGTTAGTGGTCTCTCCCGTTGGGAGATGCTGGCCGGCACCCTGACCTTGGAGACTCGCATGCCCACGCCACGCAAGCTTCGCCTCAACCTCCAGGACTTGCTCGTCGAATCGTTCGATTCCAAGGGGCCTGCGGCCGTGGAGCGCAGGACTGTGTTCGGCCGGCAGGGGGCACAGGAGATCAACGCCGGAACAGCTTACGAAGGCTGCATCTTCACCCCGGATGGCAGTTGCGCCGTGAGCTGTTTCGACTCATGCACCTGCGAAAGCTGCTACTGGCGCGAAGGCCGGCCGTACTACGTCGGGTGCTGAGACGGAGCGCCTGACCGGCAGCCGGGCGCCGTTCCTCGGCACGCCTGGAGGTAACCGTATCGTCCAGGCCCCCAGAGGTCTGGACGATACGGTAGGATTCCGTTATTTTACATGGCTGTTCCGCGCACCCGGGCACCTCCGTACGAGGCGCCCGCGTTTTATTTGGATGGCGCGGACAACATCTGATGCATCGCAATCCGAGGCCCTGCGGCCCGCTGAGAGAATAGCCTGATGTCCATTCGCAACATCGCCATCATCGCCCACGTCGACCACGGCAAGACGACGCTGGTGGACCACATGCTCCGCCAGGCCGGCACCTTCCGCGAGAACCAGCACGTGGCGGAGCGGGTGATGGACAGCAACCCGCTGGAGCGCGAGCGCGGGATCACCATCCTGGCCAAGAACCTCTCGGTTCGCTGGCACGACACCAAGATCAACATCGTCGACACCCCGGGGCACAGCGACTTCGGCGGCGAAGTCGAGCGCATCCTGCGCATGGTGGATGGCGTGATCCTGCTGGTGGACGCGGCCGAGGGCCCCATGCCGCAGACCCGCTTCGTCATGCGCAAGGCCATGGAGCTGGGGCTGCAGCCCATCGTGGTCATCAACAAGATCGACCGCGGCGACGCCGACCCGCACCGCGTGCACGACGAGGTGCTGGAGCTGTTCATGGAGCTGGAGGCCGACGACCACCAGCTGGACTGCCCGTTTCTCTACGCGGTGGGCCGCGAGGGCGTGGCCATGCGCTCGCCCGACGAACCGCGCAAGGACCTGACGCCGCTGTTCGAGTCCATCATGGAGACCATCCCGGCGCCCACGGGCGATGTCGATGGCCCCTTCCAGATGCTGGTGTCGACCATCGACTACTCGCCGTACCTGGGACGCCTGGCCATCGGCCGCATCGAGCGCGGGGTGGTGCGGGTGGGTGAAAGCGTGCTGCTGCTGGACCACGGCCACGACGGCGAAGAATCGGCTCCCGGCGCGCGCAACCGCGTGGGCAAGCTGTTCACCTTCAACGGCCTGGAGCGGCTGGAGATCGAGTCGGCGTCCGCGGGCGACATCGTGGCGCTCAGCGGCCTGCAGAACGTGGACATCGGCAGCACCGTCTGCGATCCCGAGCACCCCGAGCCGCTGGCCGGCATCGCGGTGGAGGAGCCGACGGTCTCCGTCGACATCATGCTCAACAACTCGCCCTTCGCCGGGCGGGAAGGCAAGTACGTCACCAGCCGCCAGGTGCGCGACCGGCTCTTCAAGGAGCTGGAGAGCAACGTCGCCCTGCGGGTGGAAGAGACGGATTCGCCCGACACCCTGACGGTGAGCGGCCGCGGCGAGCTGCACCTGGGCATCCTGATGGAGACCATGCGCCGCGAGGGCTACGAGTTCGCCGTCAGCCGCCCGCGCGTGATCCTCAAGAAGGGCGCGGACGGGCAGCTGCAGGAGCCGTACGAAGAGGTGACCATCGACGTCCCCGAGACGCTGATGGGCCCCGTGATCCAGGAGCTGGGCCAGCGCCGCGCCGAGATGCGCGAGATGAAGAACCCGGGCGGCGGGCTGGTGCGCCTCGTGTACCGCATGCCGGCGCGCGGCCTGTTCGGCTATCGCTCGGAGTTCCTTACCGCCACGCGCGGCGAGGGGATCCTGCACCACCGCTTCATGGAATACGGCCCGTACGTGGGCCCCATGAGCACCCGCAACCGCGGCGTGCTGGTGAGCATGATGGCGGGCGAGAGCGTGGCGTTCTCCCTGGGCAACCTGCAGGAGCGCAGCACGTTCTTCATCGAGCCGGGCGTGCCCGTGTACGAGGGGATGATCGTGGGCGAGAACTCGCGCCCGGGCGACATGGAGGTCAACGTCACCAAGGGCAAAAAGCTCACGAACATGCGCGCCAGCGGCAGCGACGACAACATCCTGCTGGAGCCGCCGCGGGTGATGTCGCTGGAGGACGCCATGGGCTACATCGCCGACGACGAGCTCATCGAGGTCACCCCGCAGACCATCCGTCTGCGCAAGCGCCTGCTGGGCGCCAACGACCGCAAGAAGGCCTCGCGCGCCGCCTCCTGATCCGGCGCCGGTGTCTCCTGGCGCCGGCCGATGGTTGATGACTGAAAGAACGCCGCCCTCTCCGGATCCCGGGGAGGGCGGCGTTTTTATCAGTCGGCAGAATCGCGTCAACGGTGCGAGCCGGTGCAATTGCGGGCTTCTACGGCGCCCGCTGCGCGGGGCCCCTCACCCCCCGGCCCCCTCTCCCGCAAACTGCGCGGGAGAGGGGGAGACCTTCCGTCGCGGAGCTGGCATCGTGCCCCCGCGGAGGGTCCCCTCCCCCCGGCCCCCTGCCCCGCTTCGCGGGCAGGAGGGGGAGAACTTCGATCTGGAAGTGGCGTGCTTCCGTGCACGGGCTGGGGTGTATACCCTCTCCCACGCAGTTTGTGGGAGAGGGTGGCGAGGAACGAGCCGGGTGAGGGCCCTGGGGTGAGGCCAGGCCAGGCCGTGACGGCACTTCCGCACTTCCGCACTTCCGCACTCACGCACTTTCGCACTTTCGCACTTTCGCACTTCCGCACTCACGCCGTCCCCCCTCCCTTCTTCCACCGCGCCAGCCGGCGCCACACGGAACGCAGTCGCCGCAGCACGGTCTCGTTCTGCCGGTTGAGCGCGCGCAGCTCGTCCAGCGCCTGGCCCACCAGCTGCTGCTGGGCGTTCAGCTGCTCCAGCACGCCCCGGGCGCGGCAGTTCCACATGGGCTGGCCGTCCAGCGGATCGGTGCGGGCGCGCTGCTCGGCAAGCCAGCGGGTCTGCTCCTGGATGGCGGCCACGGTCTCCTCCATCCGGCCCAGCCGCTCGCGGTCCGCCGCCAGCATCTCGAACGTCTTGGACAGCCGCTTACGGTCTTCGTCGCGAAAGCTGGGCACGATGACCTGCGTCGGCGCACCGTCCGCGGCGCGCGACGCGAGCAGCTTGTCCAGCACCTTGGCCAGCAGCTGCACCAGCCCGTAGGCCAGCAGCGCCAGCCCCACCGTCTCCAGCGTGGGGTCCACCTGGCCCGGGAACCCCCCGCCCGGCCCGGGCCCAGGCACGCCGGACGGGGCGGGTTGAAGCAAGGTCAGCATCACGGAATCCTCCCGTCGTTGCGGAGTTCGAAAGAACGAAAGGCCCCTCGGCCGGCGCTGTGCCGGCGAGGGGCCTCGTAGCCCGATGTGTCGGTGTGTCTCACGTCTCGACTGACCTCCCCGCCGGCCCTCCCCGGTTCAGGACGCCTGCTGGAACGCGCGCGCCGCCAAGTCGAAGATGGCCCCGCAGCGGCGGCGGTGGCACTGGTACGTTCCCATCCGCGCCTCGGGCGGCTGGCGGGCCATGGCCTGCACCACCATGGGCGTTACGCGCACGGCGGGGCGTGAGCCGCACCGGGGGCAGCTGGCCGCCAGCCGCAGCAGGCGGACGGAATCCGCGGCGACCACCGCGGGCGGTTCTTGCGTTTGCACGACTACCTCCTTGTGCTGGACAACAAGAACGGCCCCGCCCCGGCCGTTGTGCCGGGCGGGGCCGTTCACGGCCCGTCTTGGTGTGTCTCCCATCCGGGAGGGCGTCAGGGCGATGGAGGCTCGTGTCCTGACCCGCCTGCAATCAATATACCCACACGTTTAACGAAAATAAAGGGGGTGCCATGAACTCGTGCTACGTAGACATTAAGGGGATTCAGGCGGATGGTGCGTCCCCTAGGTGACATAACGGTAGATAAACGGCCGGGGCGCAGTGCACCGGCCTTTCTCTGCTTGTCCAATGTAAGTACAGGCCTGCGGCGTCCATAGTTCCCGCGCGTCGGGGGGGATCTCAGGTGGCCGCGGTCGTGTGCGCGGAACGCGGGAAGTACGCGCGGGTAGGTGCGGAAGAGAGGGGACGCGTGCGGGTGGGGAAGGGAGGTGGCGGAGCGATCCCCTCGCACCCTGCATCCACCATGCGTTCCCGCCCTCGTTCCCCGCCGCAAAGGGCTTGACTTCGCCCCGGCCCTCCTTACTTTCGGGCCGAATGAACCGTGGTCGGCATTTTGCTTGCTGGCCGCTCGCGGGCCACCCGGCAGTGCGTGTGTATCCCGTCTTACTCAAGGAGACTTCGGAATGCCCAACGTGATGGCTCACCCGGAGGTCGGTGAGGAACTCGACCTGGAAGAGATCGTTGCCCGCTTCGAGGAAGGCGAAGACGCCGAGTGGAGCGAGGGAGAGGGCGACGACTGGGGTGAGGACGACGACGACCTCGACGAAGATGACGATTGGGATGAGGACGACGAGTGGGACGAGGACGATGACGAGGACTGGGAAGGCGAAGACGACGACTGGGCCGACGACGAAGACGACGTCTGAGCCGATTTGACGCACCACGGGCATTCCTTTCCGCGGCCGCCGGCGCGTTCCGGCGGCCGCG
>DATING010001238.1:0-27885 GCA_035474555.1 Longimicrobium sp.
CAGCGTCACGCGGCTGCGCGCGAACGCCTCCGGCACGGTCACGGACGGCGCCCAGCCGCGAAACTCCACCCCCGCGTCCGCCAATTCCGCCAGCGCGTACTCGGGATAGCGGACGCCGTGGGCCGCGAAGCGCAGCTCGGGAAAGCGCCGCGCCGCGCCGAGCCAGTAGTCGCGCAGCTCCTGCGTGCGCTCCTCGTCGCCCCAGTTGCCGATCCAGATGACGTCCGTGGACTTCGGCAGGTCCAGCGGCTTGAAGCGCACGTGGTCCGCCGCCTCGTGAAAGGTCCACGCGCGCTCCACGCCGAACCGCTCGCGGTACACGTCGCGCAGCACGTCGCCGAACGCCAGCACGCCGACGTACGCCTGAAGGTCGAAGCGGGCGATGACCTCGGGCTGGCTCCAGGGGCGGTGATGCGTATCGTGAAAGAGCGGGATGCCGCCCGCCGCGCGCACCAGCGGCGCAATGGCGTTCACCACGTGCGGATCGTTCCACTCGTGCACGAGGACCAGGTCCGCGCCCGCGACGGCATCCGCCAGGTCGGCGGAGAGCGACACGGATTGCGGATCGAAGCTGCGGACGTCGATCTCCGGGTACGCGCGGGCGAAATCGACGATGGGCCCCACGCCGTGGTCGCGCAGCAGGTTCTCCACGGACCAGGCGCCGCGCGGCTCGTAGCTCACCACCTGGTGCCCCATCCGCGTGAGTGAGCTCATCAGCCCGCGGATGAAGTGCGCGTTGCCGTGGTTCCAGTCGCTGACGGCGCTGTGGATGAAGAAGACGATCTTCATCGGCCGCCTCCTTCGAACGAGCACGCGTCCGCCGACATCGAGCCGGGGAGGGCCGAGATCCAGGAAGAAGTGGCCGGGATCCAGCCGAAGGTGGCCGAGACCCAGATGGGGGTCTCCGGCATCCAGCCGGGCGAATGAATTCGCTGCAACGAACACACGAAGTCCACCTTCGTGGACTCGGTGCCCTGCATCTCTCGTCGGGAGGAGGCGGAGGCCGTGCTTTGCAACCTTCCGGCACCCGAACCCGCACGATGCTCGTAGCGGTCCGTGGCACTCCCACCCCACCGGACCAGTCCGCGCAGGCGGACTTCGTGTGGTTGTTGCGGCGAATTCATTCGCTCTGCCTCGCGGGCTTCGCCTCCAGGTACAAAACCCGGCCGGGTCGATCCGCCCCTCACGCGACCGCCTCCATCCGCGCCGGGCTCGGCGTCGCGGTCCAGCTGCGCTTCATCTGCTGATACAGTTCGATGTAGTCCGCGGCCATGCGCGACGCGGTGTAGCGGCGCAGGGCGCGGGTGCGGGCGGCCTTCGCCAGCCGCTCGCGGCGATGCGGATCGCCCGAGAGGCGGCGGATGGCCTGCGCCAGCGCCCGCGCGTCGCCGCTGGGAAAGAACTCCGCGCAGCCGTCCCACAGCTCGCGAAAGGTGCCGATGTCGCTCAGGATGAGGGCGCAGCCGTGCAGCGCGGCCTCCAGCGGCGCCAGCCCGAACGGCTCGTAGCGCGACGGGGCCACGTACAGCGACGCGCGGCGCATCCACTCGTCCACCTGCGCGCGCTCCACCCGCCCGTGGCAAACCACGTTCTGGACGGAGCACACTTCCCCGTGCGGCGCCACCGCCTCGCCGATCACGTGGATCGGCGGCGCGTCCTCGCCCAGCAGGGCGGCGGCCTCATCCAGCACGTCGGCGCCCTTGCCGCGGTCCCACAGGCGGCCCACGCACAGCACCATCGCCTCCGCGCGCGGCTCCGGCTCCTCCGTGCCGAACGCGATGCCGTTGTGGATGACGCGCGTTACCTCCACGCCGTAGTAGCGCCGCGCCAGCTCCGCCTGGTACGCCGTGGGCGCCGCGACGGCATCCGCCGCATGCAGCCCGTCGCGCAGCCACTGGCCGTACGCGCGCCAGTCATCCGCGGGCGCCTCGAACCCCAGCACGTGCGGGAACCACGACAGCACGTCGCTGTGCACCGCCACCAGCACCGGCGCGGGAAAGCGCTGCGCCCCGTAGGCGATCTGGTTCAGGTGCACCACGTCCGGGCTCCACACCTCCGCCAGGCTCACCAGCCACTCGCCGGCGGCACGCACGTCGTCCGCGCAGTCCTGCATCCACTCCAGCCGGTACGCGCGCCACACCACCTGCACGCCCGCGGGCAGCGCCGCCAGCCGCTCGTCCCGCGGCTCGCCGATCACGGCCACGAGCACCTCGTGCCCGGCCGCGTCCAGCTCGCGCGCCAGGGTGACCGTGTGGTCCCACACCCCGCCGACCGTGTCGGTCGTGAGCAGGACCTTCATCGGCCGTAGATGCGGTCCAGGACGGCGGCCACGTCCACCAGGCGCTCCGCGGACGGATCGAAGCGCGCGCCCTCGCCCAGCCGGCGCGCCCAGTCCATCCCCGCGCGCCCGCCCCACTCGTCCGGCGGCGTGGCCAGCGTCTCGCGGCTGGTGCCGTGGTACGCCTCCGCGGTGAAATCGTAGAACGAGCCGTTCACGTTCTTCAGCGCCGCGCCGCCGCCCGTCCCGTAGAACGACGCGCCGATCACCGCGTCCTGCCCCGCCGACACCTTCCACGAGCAGGCCAGCTGCACCGCCGCGCCGTCCGCGAGGTCGACCCGCGCCGTCGCGTAGTCCTCGCAGCGGTCCGCGTCAGGCCCCAGCAGCTCGCCGCCCGCGTGCAGGCGCGACGTCACGGATTCCACCGCCGGAAAGTCCAGCGCCCACAGCGCGAGGTCCACCAAGTGGACGCCCAGGTCCATCACGCACCCGCCGCCGGAGAGCGCCGGATCGTAGAACCAGGGCTTGTCGGGCCCGTACGCGTTGTGGAAGACGAGGTCCACCGCGTACACCCGGCCCAGCTCGCCCCCGGCGATGCGCTCGCGGATGGCGCGCATTCCCTCCGTGAAGCGGTAGGAGAGGTCCACGGCCAGCAGGCGGTCCGCCGCGCGCGCCGCGTCCACCACCCGCCGCACTTCATCCGCCGTGCGCCCCAGCGGCTTTTGGCAGAAGACCGCCGCGCCGGATTCCAGCGCGCGGATGGACTGCTCCGCGTGCATGGCGCTCGGCGTGGCGATGACGATGCCGTCCAGCCCCATCTCCAGCAGCCCGTCGAGCCCGTCCACCACCTGCGCGTCCGGCGCCGTCTCGCGCGCCGCGGCGATCATGTCGGCGGAGGTGTCCGCGACGGCCGCCACGCGCCCCAGCCCCGCCTTTGAGATGGCCTCCATGCGGTGCCGCCCGATCCACCCCACGCCGAGAAAGCCAAGTGCGGGAGTGCGGGAGTGCGTTAGTGCGGGAGCGGATTCCGCGCCGGTGGATACGGTCGCTGCGTCGGTCAGGACGTCGGTCACGGGCTGTCGCCTCTCTGGTTCTGGACGGTGCTTCTACTATGCTGCGCGTGCTGCGCCTGGGAACGGGCGGAGGCGGATGGATTTCGGCGCCGAATGCGGGCATGTGCACCCGCGGAGCGCCCCCCATCCCCGGCCCTTCCCCCATAAACAGCATGGGGGAAGGGAGAACTTCATCTCGGGGTGGATGAGATCGCGCCGATCGCCGCCACACCCCCTCGACCCTCCCTGCTTCGCGGCGGGGGAGAACGAATCCGTGCAGGGGCTCCACGTCATCGGCGGAACCCACCTCCCTCCCCCACGCAGTTTGTGGGGGAGGGTCGGGGAGGGGGGCGCCCGGCCCGCGCGCCACACCATCCCCAACCGCTCGAACTCAGTCGCGGTTCATCCGTACGAGCGCCTTCAGGAACCCGTCCGGACGGTCGCGGGTGTCGTTGAGCGCCTGGTCCAGCTCGTCCAGCGCGTACGTGTGCGTGTACAGGGGCGTGGGATCCAGCCGGCCGCTGGCGACGGCGTCCACGGCCATGCGGATCCCCTCGATGTACACGGCGGGATCGCGCTCGTGGGCGTTGATCACGTCCAGGCCACGCCAGTTCCACATCTGCATGTTCACCTGGCGCGGGCCGTCCTGGTGGTAGCCCGCGATCACCAGCCGGCCGCGCTCCTTGGTGATCTCCGCCGCCAGGTCCAGCGGCCACTGCTTGCCCACGGCCTCGATCACCCGGTCCGCCAGCACGCCCCCCGTGAGCTCCTTCACCCGCTCGATGATGGCCCAGTGGTCGTCCATGGCGATGGTCTCGTCCGCGCCCATCTGCCGCGCCACGTCCAGCGAGAACGGGCGCCGGCTGATGGCGATCACCCGCGCGCCGGCGTCCTTGGCCAGCCGCGTGAGCAGCGCGCCCAGGAAGCCGATGCCCACGATGGCCACCGTCTGCCCCGGCTGGATGTCCGAGCGGCGAAAGATGTTCATGGCGCACCCCAGCGGCTCGCCGGGGAACGGCTTGCCGTCCAGCACGGCGGGGAGCTTGATGGTCGCCGTCGCGTCCGCCACGTCGTACTCCGCGTAGGCGTTGTACGAGAGCGCCGCCACGCGGTCGCCCACGGCGAAGTCCGTGACGCCCTCACCCACGGCGTCTACCACGCCCCACCCCTCGTGCCCCAGGGCGCCAGGGTCCGTGGGGTAGGTCATCCACTCCGCGCCGCCCCAGGGGGTCAGGTTGCTGCCGCACACGCCGCATCCCTCCAGGCGGATGCGCACCTGCCCGGGGCCGGGCTCGGGCACCTGCACGTCGTCCACGGCGAGCGCGCCGGGGCCGGTGAGCGCCACGGCCCGCATCATCCCCTCCGTGCCGGCGGTTTCCATCCCGGCGGACCCAGTGCCCGCCGGGGTCGTCTCGATGTCGCTGATCGTCATTCTCGTCCGGTTCAGTCCGCGCCCACGGCCTGCAGGCGCTCGGTCTCGGCGGCCGCGTCCAGCCCGGGGAGCACGGGGCTCGCCAGCGAGGCTTCCTGCAGCCAGTCCACCAGCTTCTCCAGCCCCGCCTTCCACGAGGTGCGGGGCTTCCAGTCCAGCACCCGCTCGATCTTGGCCGTGTCGCTCACGTAGATGCGCTGGTCGCCCGGGCGCCAGTCCGCCGTGTGCACGGGGACGGAGCGGCCCGTCACGTCCTTCAGCCGCTCGATGACGCCGCGCACGGTCACGGCGTTGGCCGCGCCGCCGCCCACGTTGAACACCTCGCCCGCCACCGTGTCGATGCGGTCCATGGCGCGCCGCATGGCGTCCACCAGGTCGTCGATCCACAGGATGTCGCGCACCTGGCAGCCGTCGCCGTAGATGGTGATGGGCTCCTGGCCGTACAGCGCGCGGCCAAAGTGCGCCACCCACCCCTGGTCTTCCGTGCCGAACTGCCGGGTGCCGTAGATGCAGCTCATCCGAAAGACGACGGTCGGAAGCCCGTAGATGCGGGCGTAGTCGTGGACGTACTGGTCTGCCGCGCCCTTGCTGCACCCGTACGGCGAGTGGAAGTCCAGCCGGGCGTCCTCGCCCACGCCGCCGCGGCCGTCCGCGTACCGGTACGCGTCGCCCGCCAGCTCCACCGGCACGTCCTCCATCCCCCCGTACACCTTGTTGGTGGAGGTAAAGAGCACGGCGGGCGGGTTGAGCATGCTGCGCGCGGCCTCCAGCACGTTGAAGGTGCCGATGACGTTGGTCTGCAGGTCCGTGCGCGGGTCCTCCAGCGACGTCGTGACGGCCACCTGCGCGGCCAGGTGGAACACCTGCTTGCTCTGCCGGACGAGCGCGGTGATGCGCGCGGCGTCGCACACGTCCACCTGCTCGATGCGCACGCGGTCGCCGTGGCTGGCCTGGAGCCACGCCGCGTTACGCCGCACGCCGTCGCGGGAGAAGTTGTCGGCGACGATTACGCGCTCGCCCTCGCGCAGCAGCGCATGGGCCAGGTTGCTGCCGACGAAACCGGCGCCGCCCGTGATCAGGATGTGGTCGCGCTTGCCCGTCATCGTCTCCCCCCTCACAGCGTGAGTCCGCGTGCGGCCAGCTCGGCCGCGTGCGTTTCCACATGATCCTCCGGCCGCTCCTGCTCCTGCAGCCACCCCACCAGCTCCTGCATCCCTTCCTCGAACGTCACCCGCGGCTCGTAGCCCAGCACCTCGCGGGCGAGCGAGATGTCGCTGAAGCAGTGGCGGATGTCGCCCACGCGGTACTTGCCCGTGACCTGCGCCTCCACGTCGCTGCCCAGCACGCCGGCCAGCGTCTGCGCCACCTCGCGCACGGTGACGGCCCGGCCGCTCCCCACGTTGAACGCCTTGCCCACGGCCGCCTCTTCTTCCGCGCTCAGCAGCAGTGCCTGCACGATGTCGTGCACGGAGACGAAGTCGCGCTTCTGCTCGCCGTCCTCGAAGATCAGCGGCGGCTGGCCGTTGAGCAGGCGGCTGCTGAAGATGGCCGCCACGCCCGTGTACGGGTTGGAAAGCGCCTGCCGGGGGCCGTAGATGTTGAAGAAGCGGAGCGCCACGGACGGGATTCCGTACGCGGCGCCCATCATCAGCACCATCTTTTCCTGGTCGGCCTTGGTGAGCGCGTAGATGCTGGTGGGGTCCAGCGGCTTGCTCTCGTCCGTGGGGACGGGGCTGAGCTCGGCGCCGTCCACGTCGCGGGGGTTCCACTGGTCGCCGCGGAGCTGCTCGGCCGTGCGCAGGATGGCCGTGGGCTCGCCGCCGTCGGGCCGGGCGTAGCGCCCCTCGCCGTAGATGGACATGGACGAGGCGACGACCAGCTTTTGGACGCTGCCGCGCTCGTCCACCAGCGACTGCAGCAGGTGCGCGGTGCCCAGGGTGTTGACGGCGGTGTAGTCGGCGACCTGGTACATGCTCTGGCCCACGCCCACGGCGGCGGCCAGGTGGTAGACCACGTCGATGTCCCGGAGGCTGGCGCGGACGGCGTCCGCGTCGCGCATGTCGCCCACGACCATCTCGGCGTCGTCGGGCACCCAGGCGGGTTTGCGCCGGTCGGGGCCGTGCACCTGCGGATCGAGGTTGTCCAGGATGCGCACCCGGTCGCCGCGCGCCAGCAGCGCATCCACCAGGTGGCTTCCCACGAACCCCGCGCCTCCCGTCACCAGCACTCTCCGAACCGACACTCCACACCTCCGCGTTGCGGTGAATCCCACCCGTGCCGGAGCCCGCCGCCGCGCGGCCCGCCCCGTCCTCCATCCCTGCCCCACGCTCCCGGCCACACGAAGTAAACGAAGTGCCCGGATTCCGCAATGTCCAAAACGTCCGTAACACCGATTCCAAAAACCAACTTCGTGTTACGTATAGGCCCCAGTTACGCGCTTGCATGTGACAAGGGGGGACCGGCATCCGATCCCCCGCCCCGCAGGATTTTCAGCCGCCGGTACTCCCCCGGGCTCCTCGAAGGATGCCCGGGCCCTTCAGGTCACGCCCGCACCAGCCCCAGCCGCTCGTCGTATCCGCTTTCCCACCGCTCCATGCGCCCGTTCACCTCGTCCGCCGGCACGCCGCTGACGAGGCGCTGGGCCAGCCGGACGCCCAGGCGGCGTTCCTGCGTGCGCAGGTACTCGCCCGCGCGGCCGCGCTCCAGGTGCTCGGCGGCTTCCATCTCCAGGGAGAACGCAAGACGATCCAGGTCGGTGAAGATGCGCCCGCGCAGGTCCATGTCCTCCGGCGCGTCCGGCGCCGCCGCTGCGTCGTGCATCTTTTTTGATGGATGGGAGTTGCGGCCAACCCGCCTCGCGGACGACCGGCCTTCGCGGACCGGTTTTCCAAAATCGTACAAAGATCCTCGCAAGCGGCGTGCCGTAAACATTCGCGGCAAGGCGGGACGGCCGGAGATGCGACCGCGCACTCCAGCCCCAGCGGGGAAGCGGGCCATACGCAAGTTTCGTCCCGCCGTATGGACAGAGCGTACGCGTCCACTCTTCGCCGTCCGTTTCCCGTCTCAGCGCGTGGCTGGATGCGCGCCGGCGCGCCATTTCTCACGTGTCGCGGACGGCGAGCACGGGCTTCACGTCGACGATCGGCGTGCCGTCTACCGCCTCCAGGTCCCGCACGCGGAAGCGCAGCCCGTCCTCTGCTTCGAGGATGCGGACGCGGTGCAGGCCGATGGGATTGGGCCGGTCGGCGGAGCGCGTGCTGAAGACGCCCATGGTCGGGCGGGACAGGTCGTCGCGCGGATGGACGCGGAGCGTATCGCGGTCCGCCCGGTGCAGCCAGGTGAGGACGATGACCTCGTCCCCCACGGCCAGATCGCGCAGCCCGTCGCGGAACGCCTCGCGGAAGACGATCCACGCCTCCGGCGCGCCCTCGTTCCCCTGCTTGGGCGCGACCGCCGGATCCGTCAGCGGCGACTCCACGTGGCCGATCACCATCAGCGCCGGCTGTTCATCCATCCGCACCTCCTCGCTTGCGGTTCATCATCCATCGGGTACGCGCAGCACCGTTCTGCTTCAACGACTTCGGGCGGGGACCGTGCACGGGAGGCGGAGCCCCCGCGGCGCCCCCACCGCTCGCTTAGGCTCGCACCTCCCCCAAAAACCCCTGGGGGAGGTTGAACAACTGAATAGAACCGTCACGGGCAAGATGGGCTCGCGGGGGCCACCGTCGAGCACGGGACAGGAGATCCTTCGGTCGGCGCCGGAAAGCCTGCGCGGGACGGGTCCGTCAGGCGCCTCCCTCAGGAAAACAACGTACCGGGATCGAAAAAGAGGCGGACCGATGCGGCCCGCCTCTTCTCCCATCCGACTCCCGATTGTGCCGCTCAGGCGGGGACGGGCTCGCCCTTCTCGACGGGGCGGCCGGCCTTGCTCCATCCCGCGTAGTCGCCGGCCAGGTGCCGCACGTCCTGGAAGCCGCGCGACGCGAGCAGCCCCGCCGCCACGCTGGCCCGCATCCCCGACTGGCAGTGGATCACCAGCGGACGGTCGCGCGGCAGCTCGTCCAGGCGCTCCGCCAGCCGGCCCAGCGGCAGGTTCAGGGCGCCCGGCAGGTGCCCGGCGGTGAACTCGGACGAGTTGCGCACGTCCACCAGCTCAGCGCCGCCCGCCAGCACGCCGTCCAATTCCTCCGGCTGCACCTCCGCCACCGTCCCCGCGCTCGCATTGGCGGAGAGCGCGGCGTCGATGGCGCTCGCGGCGAACCAGCCGGCCGCGCCGTCCAGCCCGATCATCGCCAGGTCGCGCGCGGCGGCGGCCATCCGCTCCTCGTCCGCACCCTCCGGGGCGATGAAGTAGAAGTCGCCCTCGTACGAGAGGACGGAGCCGGCCCAGGTGGGAAACTGCTTGCCCAGCGGCACGCTCAGCGTCCCCGGCACGTGCCGCCGCCCGTACTCCGCTACCGGGCGCGTGTCCACGACGGTGGCGCCGGCGCGGAGCACGTCCGCCAGCTCCGCGTCCGGCCGGCGCGCGGGGCGCGGCAGGGTGCCCAGCACGGGCGGGCCCTCGCGGTTCATCCGCTTCATCTGGGCAAAGTACATGGGCGGCTCGGGCTGGCCCGCCAGCACGTCGGCCACGAACGCCGCCTCGTCCGCCTGCGCCAGGCCGGCGTTGAACAGCTTCTCGTAGCCCAGCGTGGTGGAGGGGACGGAGCCCAGGCCCTTGCCGCACGCGGAGCCGGCGCCGTGGCCGGGCCACAGCTGCACCCAGTCGGGGAGCGCGGCCTTGAAGCGCTGCAGCGAGGCGAAGAGCTGGCGCGCGCCCTTTTCCATCGTCCCCGCCTGGTTCACGGCACGCTCCAGCAGGTCCGGCCGGCCCACGGCGCCCACGAACACGAAGTCGCCCGTGAACACGCCCATGGGCCGGTCCGCCGCGGCCGTGTCGGTGACGACGAAGCACAGGTGCTCCGGCGTGTGCCCGGGCGTGTGCAGGGCCTCCACGCGCACGTTGCCCACGCGGATGGTGTCGCCGTCGCGCAGCAGCGTGGCGCCGTCCGCCGCAGCGTAGGCGTACTGCCACTCCGCGCCGCCCTCGGCCGAGAGGAGCAGCTGCGCGCCCGTGGCCGCCGCCAGCTCGCGCGCGCCGGAGACGAAGTCGGCGTGGATGTGCGTCTCGGTGACGTGCGTGACGCGCAGCCCCTCGCGCTTGGCGGTCTCGATGTACTGCGCCACGTCGCGGCTGGGGTCCACCACCAGCGCCTCGCCCGTGGCCGAACAGCCGACCAGGTAGCTGGCCTGGGCCAGGGATTCGTCGTAGAAGCGTTGCAGGTACATCGGATCATTGGCTGAGAGAAGCAGCGGAGTTCAGCGCCTCTAAAGGCTAGCAGATCATCCGCCGTGCGGCAACAGAACGTGAATCACAATGGGCCTGCGGGGCACTTGAACACGTGTCTAGATCGAACCTAGGTCTGCCATGCGCATTTGCGGACCGCCTCCAGCAGTTGAAGCACTTGAGCTTTCGACATAGCCGAGCCCGAGATGTTCAGCGATTCCCCGCCATCTAGCGATACCTCTCCGTATCCACCATCACCCAGTTTTCTGCGCGTGAATTCTTTATAAGAGATGAAGCCCGATCCCGGACGCTTTCCGGACCGATCATTATGGTAGTACACGCCTGATAGGGTAAAGAGCAGGCAGTTCTTAGCCGATCCGAAGACCGTGCAGTCGACGAGCGCTAGAATAGTATCGTTCTCCGTCACCCTGCACTTTTCTATCGCATTGGTGCTCTTGTGCGCAGGTATATGCGGCGCAACGAAGAACCCATCAGATTTCGGGTGGCGCTGAAGCACCTTGTATATCGCTGCACCAAGGTCGGGGGCACCCTTCGAGATTACCGGCTTCGACCGTGCGGTCAGTAGCGGAGGCGATATTGTTTGAGGAAGCGGCACGTCTTTCTGCGAGGACGAAATGAGGGTGTTATCGAAGTCGCAGTCGAAGAGCACCGGCAATGCCCCTCGGGTTTGCCATCCCACATATGGCCTGCCGCCGTCGGTAAATACGATCGGAACGAGATCAGGGTTTGAAGGGGGCTTCGCCCGGTCAACCGGCCGTACCTCCACGAGTACTTCCCATGGATTCTTGTTGAACGCCGCTTTCAGCTTCGCAGGCGTAGATACGACGGCGGTAGTGAGCAAGCCTGTGTGCATTGATTCCGCGACTGGATCAAGCATTGAGCGGATATCTCGGCCATTCGACAGGAGAGCAGACTGGTCGAAGCTCACGGCCTGTTGAAGCGTCGGTGCGTAAAGAATATGGTCAGACAACCTCTGAACCTGCGTCTGTGCCTTTTCCAGAGTAGCCAGTGTTTGCTTTAACTGATCACCGGTAGACACCCCAGTAAACCAGTCATACACTTTGGAAGCGGTGTCAGCGATCGAGAGTACTGTGAGACAGGATTCGAGAAACATGACCAAGCCTCCATACACAGTCGGTAATTTGGTTGCTGTCAGGTTGGAGATCTCTCACAATAAGCGTTCAACAGGTTCCATCCAAGCACAGTTTCGCCACGTGCCTATTAAGGCGCCGCCACCCGCTCCATCAGCTCCACGCGGTTGCCGAACGGGTCGGTGACGTAGACGTGATTGTAGCCGTGGAGGTCGCCGGCGTCGTGCGCGACCTCGTATCCGGCAGACTCGCACAGGGCCACCAGCTCGGCGAGATCTTCCACCAGCAGCGCGGGATGCGCCTTGCGCGCGGGGCGAAAATCCTCCTCCACGCCCAGGTGAAGGTGCAGGTCCCCGCCGGAGAACCACACGCCGCCGCGCTTGGCCAGCCCCGGCGGCTTGGTGATCTCCGTGAGCCCCAGCACGTCGCGGTAGAAGGAGCGCGCCTGGTCTTCCAGGCCGCGCGGCATGGCCAGCTGGACGTGATCGAGTGCGTAGACGCGCATGGTTCTCCCTGTCTGCGGCACGAGCTTCACCGCACCTGTATTGAACGGGGCGGCCGGGAAGGCTTCCGGAGGGTCAAGATGGGCTCGGGGGAAGCCAGCCGGCAATCCGTACAGGCGCCGTTCCAGCCATCCACAGGTATATACGACATAAACAAACGCTCCCTTTGCGACGTATCCAACGACACATTAGACTGCGACGTGCATTTTGGTCGCGCGCGGGTCTTCCCGCGCGCCGCACCCATCTCGTTCCCGGAGGCCTTCATGTCCAGATCCAGGCAGACGCTCCTCGGCCGGCTCACGTTCAGCGCATTGGTGGCGGGATCGCTCACCTTTGGCGGGGTGCAGGTACTGGCCGGGGCCAGCACGAGCGCCGCATTCGACCCGTACGTCTGCCAGACCCGGCCGCAGGATCCCGGGTGCGCCGCCCATTGCCTTGCGCATTATCCGCTGAACGGCGGCGGGCATTTCTGCGGGCGCGTGGTGCCCGGCGGCTACGAGTGCACCTGCGTCGAGTGATCCCCCGACGGCGCTGAGCAGGAGAACGGGCCGGCTTCCGTGACGGGAGCCGGCCTCTTGGTTCGACACGCCGCGCGTTCTGCTTGTGAAAAGCCGCCGGCCGCGCACATCTTGATGCGCCGTCCCCACCTGCCCTCCCCGGGCCCGCCGCTCTCGACTCCCCGCCTGCACGCATGTCGGAGATCCACGACCGCATCGCCGGACTGTCGCCCATCAAGCGCATGCTGCTGGAAAAACTGCGCACGGCGGGCGGGCGCGCGCCGGACGCGGATCGCACCATCCCGCGGCGCACGGATGGCGCGGGGCCGCTGTCGTGGGAGCAGCGCCGGCTGTGGTTCATGCACCGGCTGGCACCCGGCGGGCCGGCGTACACCATCCCCATCGCCTTTCGCCTGACGGGACCGCTGGACGCCGGCGCGCTCACGGCCGCCGTCCGCGCGCTGGCGGACCGGCACCAGGCGCTGCGGCTGGCGTTCCGCGAAGTCGACGGGGAGCCGGTACAGGAGGCGGGACCGGCGGATCGCATCGCACTACATCATGTGGATGTAGGGGGCGATTCGGTGGATGCGGATGCGGCGATGGCGGCGTTCTTCGCGCGGGGGTTCGACCTGACGCGCGAGCCGCCGTTCCGCGCGATGCTGGCGCGCACGGCGGACGACGAGCACGTGCTGGCGATGGCGCTGCACCACGTGGCCTCCGACGGCGCGTCCACCCCCGTGCTGATGGGCGAGCTGTCGGCGCTGTACGCGGCGGCGACGGACGGGCGGGATGCGCACCTCCCCGATCCGCCGCTCCAGCTGCCGGACTTCGCGGCGTGGCAGCGGGCGCGCGAGGTGGATGCGGACGCCGTCGCGTGGTGGCGCAATGCGCTGGGCGGCGCGCCGCACGTGCTGGAGGTGCCGGCGGATTTCCATCGCCCCGCCGCGCAGTCGTTCGCGGGGAGCCGGGTGGCGTTCGCGATCCCCGCCGCCGTCTCGCGGGCCGTGCACGCGCGGGCCGCGGCGGAGAACGCCAGCCTGTTCAGCGTGCTGGCGGCCGCGCTCGCCGCCGTCCTCCATCGCGCCACGGGGGAGACGGACCTGCTGATCGGCACGGCGGTGGCGAACCGGCAGGCGCCGGGCGCGGAGGCGGCCGTCGGCTTCTTCGCGAACACCGTCCCCCTGCGCATCCGCATCGACCGGGAGACGACGGCGCGCGCGCTCATCCATCGGGCGCGCGCGGCGGTGGCGGGGGCGCAGGACCACGCGCAGGTGCCGTTCGACCGCATCGTGGAGGCGGCGGACGTGCGGCGCGACCCCAGCCGCCCGCCGCTCGTGCAGGGGATGCTCTCGCTGGATCCCGCGGAGGAGGAGGCGCTGGCGCTCCCCGGCATCCGCGCCGCGCGCATCTCCGTGGACACCGGCGCGTCGCCGTTCGACCTGACGCTGCTGCTGGTGGATGCGCCGGACGGCTTCCGGGGCGAGATCCAGTATCGAACCGACCTCCATGAGCCCGCCACCGCCCAGCGCCTGGCGGATCGCTTCGCCGCCGTGCTGCGCGCCTTCGCGGACGATCCCGCCACGCGCATCGCCGACCTGCCGCTCGTCGCGGAGGAGGAGCGGCGCGCGCTGGCCGCGTGGAGCACGACGGGGGACGTGCCGGCGGACGGCTGCGTGCACGGGCTGGTTTCCGCGCAGGCGCGCGCCACGCCGAACGCGCTCGCCGTCGCGTGGGCGGACCAGGAGGTGTCGTACGCGGAGCTGGACCGCCGCGCCAACCGCGTCGCGCATCACCTCGTCGCGCAGGGAATCGGCGCGGAGGCGCGGGTCGGCGTGCTGATGGAGCGCACGCCGGCGATGGTGGCCGCGTTCCTGGGCATCCTCAAGGCGGGCGCCGCGTACGTGCCGCTGGATCCGAAGAATCCGCCCGCGCGCCTGGAATCCATGCTCCGCGCGGCCGGCGCGACGGCGCTCCTCGTGGACCGCGCGCACGCCGGGCATCTCGCATCCGCCGGGGTGCGGGAAATCGCCATCGAATCCGTCCCCGCCGCGCCCGGCACCCTGCACGATCCACGGATTCGCATCCACCCTGACAATCTCGCGTGCGTCATCTTCACCTCCGGCTCCACGGGCGGGCCCAAGGGGGTGGAGATCCGCCACGGGAGCGTGTTCGCGCTCCTGCACTGGCTGCGCGGCCACCTGTCGCCGTCCGAGCGGGCGGCGGTGCTCGCGTCGTCCTCCGTCGGCTTCGACGTGACGCTGGTGGAAGTGTTCGGCGCGCTGAGCTGGGGCGGCGCCGTGATGCTGGTGGATGACGTGCTGTCGGCGCCCGCGCGGCCGGTGCGCACCGCGTGCATGGTGCCGAGCGTGGCCGCGGAGCTGCTGCGCGCGGACCGTCTTCCCTCGGGCGTGCGGACGCTGATGCTGGGCGGCGAGCCGCTGTCGCCCCTGCTCGCGGCGGAGTTGCACACGCGGCTGCCGGGCGTCCGCATCCTGAACCTCTACGGCCCCACCGAGTGCACCGTCTACGCGACGTGCGAAGACGTGTCACCGGGCGCCGCGCGCGTCACCATCGGCCGGGCGGCGGCGGGGACGCGCGCGTACGTGCTGGATGACGGGATGCGCCCGGGCGGCATCGGCGAGCCGGGGGAGCTGTGGCTGGGCGGCACGGGCGTGGCGCGCGGATACGCCGGCCGCCCCGCGCTCACGGCCGACCGCTTTCGCCCGGACCCGCACGGCACGGCGGGGGCGCGGATGTACCGCACGCTGGACCGCGCGCGCGTTCGCAACGACGGCGCGCTGGAGTATCGCGGCCGCGGCGACGCGCAGGTCAAGGTGCACGGCGTCCGCATCGAGCCCGGCGAGGTGGAGGCCGCCCTCCGCGCGCATCCCGCCGTCCACGAAGCCGCCGTTGCCGTCCATCCCGCAGGCGACGCGAAGCAGCTCGTCGCGTACGTCGTCCCGGCGGATGCGGATCGTCCCCCGGCCGCCGCCGAGCTGCGCGCCTTTCTCCGCGCGCGGCTGCTGGAGGCGATGGTCCCCGCCGCCTACGTGAGGGTGGATGCCCTGCCCCGCACGACGAGCGGCAAGCTGGACCGCCGCCGGCTCCCCGCCCCGCCCGCGCCGGACGAATCGGCGCGCTCCATCCGCGGCTCCACGGAATCCGCCGACGCGACGGAAGCGGCGATCGCCGAGGCGTGGCGCGACGTACTGGGCGTGGAGCGCGTGGGCATCCACGACGACTTCTTCGAGCTGGGCGGGCACTCGCTGCTGGCCCTGCGGCTGCTGGCCCGCATCCGCGACACGCTGCGCATCGACCTCCCCGTCGCCGCGCTGCTGCAGGGGCCCACGGTGGCGCAGATGGCCCGCGCCGCGACGGGGCGCACGTCGCGCATCCGCCCGCCCGTCGTCGTTCTGCAGGGCGAGGGCGCGGCGCGGCCCCTGTTCCTGGTGCACGCGGGCGGCGGCCACCTGGTGTGCTATCACCCGCTGGCGCAGCTGCTTGCGCCTCACCAGCCGCTGTTCGGCCTGCAGGCGCGCGGCCTGGATGACGGCTTGCCGCCGCTGCAGGGCGTAGACGCCATGGCGGAGTACTACCTGGCGGGGATGCGGCGCGCGCAGCCGGAGGGGCCGTACCGGCTGGGCGGATGGTCGTACGGCGGGATGGTGGCGTGGGAGATGGCGCGGCGCATCCGCGCGGAGGGCGGCGAGGTGGAGCTGCTGGCCCTGATCGACACGCAGCCGCCGGAGCCGCGCGACGCGCCCGGGCTGGCGCTGGACCACGCGGCCGTGCTGCGGCGCGTGCTCACCGACGTGTTCGGCTGGGGCGGCACGGCCTCCGTCACGGCGGACGTGCTGCGGCGGATGGAGCCGGACGCGCAGCTGGAGTTCACCGCGCGCCGGCTGGGCCCGCGCATCCTGCCGCCGGAGCGCGTGGCGGAGATCGCGGCGCTCACCCGCGTGCGGATGGCCAACCACAACGCCACGGTGGATTTCCAGGCGCGCCCCTACGCCGGCCGCCTGACGTACCTCCGCAGCCGCGGCTCCGCGGCCCTGGGCACCGCGGACGCGACGGTGCGCTACTGGGGGCGGATGGCGGACGGATTCGGGCTGCACGAGGTCGACGGAAACCACGGCACGCTGCTCCAGCACCCCAACGTCGGCTCGCTGGCGGACGCGCTGCAGCGGGTGATGGGGTGAAGAAGTGCGAAAGTGCGAGAGTGCGAAAGTGCGGGAGTGCGGGAGTGCGGAAGTGCGGAAGTGCGGGAGGAACGCCGGGGGAGGCGGGCATCGAGCCTGAGCGGCTAAAGCCGCCGCAACGACTGCGGAAAGCCCCACAAACTGCGTGGGGCTTCAACAGCGTTACTTCGCTTTGGTGCACCGGGACCACCCGCGCTGGGGCAGTCCGCGAAGGCGGACTTCGCGATTTTCCAGCGGCGAATTCATTCGCTCCGGACGGATCGCCGCCCCTTGGCCGTCAATCCGCCGCATCCCCCGCACTCCATCCAATCCGCTTGATCCACCCAATCCGCCCGATTCGCGCACTCCGCCCGATCGACCCAATCCGCCGCATCCCCCGCACTCCATCCAATCCGCCTGATCCACCTCAATCCGCTCGATCGCCCGATCCGCCCAAACCCCACACTCCATCCAATCCGCCTGATCCACCGATCTGTCTCCGATGCCGCAATCCAAATGACGTCGGCGTGATCGCACGCTTTGCATCCGCCGACATCGCTTGCCGCGGGCGAAGGGGCAGGCATACGTTGCATCGGAACGCCCGCCCCAGCCCCACCCTCCGGCTCACCGCCGGTTCCTTTCATCACGATCATACCGGATCATCCATGAAACACCCTCGCATGCGATGGGCGCTCGTCCTCGGCTTCCTGGCTCTGAATGCCGCGCCCCTCCACGCGCAGAGCACCGATGAAAGTGCGGCGGATTCGACCGCGCCGCGCCGCGGGATGCAGATCCTTCCGGCGGGCGGATTTCGCTACGGGTCTCCGCTGGGCGCCTCCGTCTACGGCGGGGTCATCATGGACCGGCCGAGCCCGGACTTCTTCCACGGGCCCTCCGTCTTCGGGGAAGTGGGCCAGGACGGGATGCGGGTGTCCGTGGGCGCGTCGTCCGTGAGCCTCGCCGGCATCTACCGGGCCCAGGTCAGCGTGATCCGGACATGGAAGGACCACGGGGACGTCCGCGCCGATCAGACGTACGTAGGGCCGGAGATTGCCGTCGGGTGGCTGGTGGGAATCACCCTGGGCCATTACTGGCGGATCAGCGATGGCGGCGGCAAGGCACACATCCTCTCGCTCGGCACGTTCTTCGGGATCTGAGCGACTTGCTTGACCGGGCTTGTATGGCACGGTATCCATGCAGCAGGGTTTGTCTTGATGGCCCCTCCATTCCGTGAATGGCGCCGCCGGAGGCGGCACGTTTATGCATGAATTCGGTGCGAAGCAGGATCCTCCGCAAAAAGCGGCATCGCTGAACCCTGCCCTTGCGGGATACGGACCGGCCAGCAAGGTCCAGTTCCCCATCCTGCAACCATCCGCAGCTTCGACGCAGCCGCAGGCCGGCCCAGGCTTTTCGTACGGCAACCTGCCCGTCTACGCTCCCCGCGACGCCACGTACGTCAAGGTTCAAACCGGGGAGGAGTTCCTGCAGCGGCTCAACGCGCTGAACCATGCCGCAACCGAGCAGCTCAAAGCCCAGCGGCTCGCGGCGCAGGGTACTCTGAAACCGGGTCCGGAAGAGCAGAAGAGGCAGCAGGACGCGGCGGCGCAGCAGGTGCTGAAGGACCAGTTCGGCGAAGGATGGGGAGCGTTCTTCTGGTGGACGCGCGGGGGCGGGCAGACGGGCCCGGATTCACCGATCTGGACCATACTGGGCGCGGTCGGCGTCCTCAACCGGAGCATTCCGCCTGCGCCCTACGATACGGCCCCGTCCATCTACATCCCGAAACTGCCCCAGACGTATCCCACGGAATCGACCCGGTAAGCCGGCTTTCGTCCTCGGCTTTTGCGATACGTACTCGGGATCCGGGCAGTGAACAGGCACCGTCAGCCCCGGTCGTAACCAAGGTCAACGAAGGCCTCCATTTCATCGCAATGGAGGCCTTTGCCGTTGATGGTGCAATCTGCTCTGTTCGGCGGTGGGAGTTGTGCAGGTTGCGCGCTCATCTCGGTTTTTCGCCGTTTCCGAGCATTTTGCTCCGTAGATTCTCCCCCTTCACACCGCATCCCGGTGCCTCGCGTTGCGCAGGCCGCGGATGCTGATTAGCTCGGCCTGCTGCAGCAGCCGGTCCAGCACGCCCAGGGCATCGTCCACCTCCGCCCCGGCGCTCCCCCGGGCTTCCGCGAGCACGAGCGGGGTCACGATCTCGCGCAGCAGCTGGAACTCGCGGCCCAGGTCCTCCTCGCTCCACCCCAGCCGCGCGCGCTGGGCGCCGTGCCGGTCGGCGATCAGGCGCTGGATCTCCGTGCCGTCGCGCATGAGCTCGGGCTCGCCGCCGCCCTCGTCCAGCGTCACCAGCGCCAGGCCGATGTCCACCAGGAAGGTGGCCGTGTGGTTCTCCAGCTGCGCGCGGTTGTGGTTGGTGTTGCGCACCAGGGCGTCATCGCGCAGGCGGCGGCCCAGCTCGGCCACGGCGGGCTCCGCCACGCGCACCAGCGCCCGCCCCACGTCGCCCAGCCCCGCCACCGCGTGCGGCGCGCGGGGCCAGCGGCGGCCGATCTCCTCCGGCTCCGCCTCGGGCGCGGCGGGGAGCCAGAGGGTGAAGCACGAGCCGCGTCCCAGCTGGCTGCGCACCGTCAGGTCGCCCTCCATCAGCCGCGCCAGCCGGCGGCTGATGGTCAGCCCCAGCCCCGTGCCCCCCGCCTGCCGCGTGTAGCTGGCATCCACCTGCACGAAGGGCTCGAACACCGTCGCCACCCGCTCGGGCGCGATCCCCATCCCCGTGTCTTCCACGTCCACGCGCACCCACGGCCCCGCCCCGGGGAGGCGCGTGTCGTCGTCCGGCTGGCCCGTGACGGAGGCGCACACGCTCACCCGGCCGCCGGGCTCGGTGAACTTGACGGCGTTGGAAAGCAGGTTGACCAGGATCTGCCGCACCCGGTCCGCGTCGCCCACGAACCCCGCCTCGCGCGCGGTGCCCGTGTCGTCCACCAGGCGCAGCCCGCGGCGGGCGGCCTGCGTCTGCACCATGGACAGCGCGCCGTCCAACGCCTCGGCCACCTGCTCGTGGTCGCACTGCACCGTCATCTGCCCGGACTCCACCTTGGCCAGGTCCAGCACCTCGTTCACCAGGGTGAGCAGGTGCTGGCTGCTGCCGCGGATGCGCTCCACCTGGTGCCGCTGCTGCGGCGTCAGCGGCCCGCCGATCCCCATCTCCAGCAGCTCCGCATAGCCCGTGACGGCGTTGATGGGCGTGCGGATCTCGTGGCTCATGTTGGCCAGGAACTGGCTCTTGGCGCGGTTGGCCTCCTCCGCCGTGAGCCGGGCCACCTCCGCCGCGCGCCGGGCCTGCACCTGGGCGGAAACGTCCGCCGCCACGATGAGCAGCCGCTGCGTGGCGCCCTCCTCCTCCGGCAGCGGCTGCACGGTGAAGTCGATGAACCACTCCGCCAGCGGCCCGTCCCCCCGGCGCAGGTGCACCGAGCGCTCCGTCTCCACGCGCGTTTCCCCGGAGGCGAGCGCCTCGTCCAGCATCTCCGTGATCCCCTGCCCGGCCAGCTCCGGGAGCGCATCGGCAAAGGACCGCCCCACCACCTCGCGCCCCACCAGCCGCACGTACGCCGCGTTGGCCATCTCGAACACGTGCTCCGGCCCGTGGACGAGCGCGATGGCCGCCGGCGCGTGCCGAAACACGCTCCACAGCCGCTCCTTCTCGCGCCGCGCGTCCCCTTCCGCGCGGGCCAGGGCGTGCTCCGCCTTCTGCTTGCTGGTGAGGTCGGTCGATACGCCCACGATGCCGACGAGGCGCCCCTCCGCGTCCAGCACGGGGGTGTCGGCCACCCACGCCTGGAACGTCCCGCCGTCGCGCCGCCGCACGGTGAACTCGCCGGACCACGCGCGGCCGGCGCGCAGCTCCCGCAGGATGTCGGCGGCCTGCTCGCGCGACATCTGCGCGGGCGCCACGTCCAGGATGTCGCGTCCCAGCGCCTCCTCGGCCGACCAGCCGTAGAGCCGTTCCGCGCACCGGTTCCACAGGAGGATCTCGCCCTCGGGCGTGGTGGCGACCACGGCCTGCTCCACCGCGTCCAGCAGCTGGACGAGGTACGCGGCCGAAAGCGCCTCCGTGGCGGGGTGCGCCGCGGAGCCGGAGCCGTAGGACGACGGAGACGGACGTGGATCGGACATCGGCTGCACGCAAACGTTTGGACAGGCCTGGGCGTTGGGGGGTGGGGCGCACGCAAGCGGTGGGCCTCCAAGGGCCCTCCCCCGGCCTCGCCGAGGCTCGTCCACCCCCTCCCGCAAACTGCGCGGGAGGGGGTGTAGACGTCTACGAGCTCGTGTGCGGCGTGGCGGAGTTCCAGGAAAGGCGAGGCCCTCCGCTACCCTTCCCACCCACTGCGGGATGAGAGTGCTTCCGTGCTGGATGTAAAAGCACCTCCCCCAGGATTGGGTCCCGAAGTTGGGGGAGGTCGCGAGGCGACGAGCGGGTGGGGGCGTGGCGCGATGCCCGCCCCCGTGCACGATCCAGGTTCTCCTCCCTTCCCACTCCGCGGCTGAAGGGGAGGCCCCGGACGTTCGTCGCGGCGCCCCTACGGCACCTCCGCCGTCGCCGCCGCCGGGACGATGCGCCCCTCGCGGACCAGGCGCGCGCGGCGGGCGCCGTAGAAGAAGTAGATGGCGAAGCCCAGCGCCAGCCAGATCCCCAGGCGAATCCACGTGGCCGCGGGGAGCACGGCCATCTGCAGCAGGCACACGGCGGCCGCGAGCAGGGGCACCCACGGCGTCCACGGGGTGCGGAACGGGCGCGGCAGGTCCGGCCGGGCGCGCCGCAGCACCAGCACGCCAATGGACACGAGCACGAACGCCAGCAGCGTCCCCATGCTCACCAGCTGGCTCAGGATCCCGATGGGCAGCAGCCCGGCCGCGATCGCCACGATCACCCCCGTGATGGCCGTGCTCAGGTGCGGCGTGCGCCAGCGCGGGTGCACCCGGCCGAACACCTCCGGCAGCAGCCCGTCGCGGCTCATGGAAAAGAAGATGCGCGTCTGCCCCAGCAGCGTCACGAGCATCGTGGAAAAGAGGCCGAACAGCGCGCTCACCTTCACCACCGGGCTCAGCCAGGTGAGCCCCGTGGCGTCGATGCCCACAGCCAGCGGGTCCGGCACGTTCAAGCGCGCGAACGGCACGATGCCGATGAGCACCGTCGCCACTGCGATGTAGATCACCGTGCAGATGAGCAGCGAGCCCAGGATGCCGATGGGGAGGTCGCGCTGGGGGTTCTTCGCCTCCTGCGCCGCCGTGGAGACGGCGTCGAAGCCCACGTAGGCAAAGAACATGATGGCCGCGCCCCGCAGCACGCCGCTCCACCCGAACGCGCCGAACTCCCCCGTGTTGGGCGGGATGAGGGGCGTCAGGTTGTCGCGGTTCACGTACGCAAAGCCGGCGACTACGAACAGGATCAGAACGGCGACCTTGAGGATGACCAGCGCCGTGTTGACGTTGGCGGATTCCTTGATCCCCACCGTCAGCAGCGCCGCCACCAGCAGCACGATGAGGGCGGCGGGAAGGTTGAAGATGCCGCGCGCCGCCGTGCCGTCCGCCATCTGCACCATCAATTCCGGCGAGGCGGCCAGCCGCGGGGGGATGGTGATGCCCAGGTCCGCGAAAAAGCTGACGAAGTACCCCGACCACCCCACGGCCACGGTTGCCGTGCTGAGCGCGTACTCCAGGATCAGGTCCCACCCGATGATCCAGGCGAAGATCTCGCCCGCCGTGGCGTAGGCGTAGGTGTACGCGCTCCCCGCCACGGGGATCATGGAGGCCAGCTCCGCGTAGCACAGCCCCGCCAGCGCGCAGGCGAACGCCGCGATGAGCATGGAGACCACGAGCGCCGGCCCCGCGTGCTGCGACGCCGCCGTCCCCGTGAGCACGAAGATCCCCGTCCCGATGACGGAGCCGATCCCCAGCGTGGTGAGGTTTACGGGCCCCAGTACGCGGTGCAGCGTGGGCGTGCCCGCCTCGTCCTGCAGCTGCGCGATGGTCTTGCGTGTGAACAGCCCCATGCCGTGCCCCTCCGTGTGGATGCGTATCCGTGAACCGCTGCTGCTGCACGGTATGCATCCGAGGGGGGTCGGGTATGACGCCGACGTATGGGGTTTGTAATCCTTTCACGAGGGACCTCGCCCGTGCCCTGCCTCATCACCCTTCGCCGACGCGGCCGGGTCCACCGTGCCCGCGCATCTCGTCACCGGCGCACCCGCACCCGCCCGGCGGCTACGGCTTCCGACTTCCACACGACCGGGGCATCGCGCTTCGGCCAGGTGGACTTCACCTCGTGACGCCCGCGCCATCGGAGAGCGGCATCCGCTTCGTTCAATCCCCTGTGCGCGATGGGGCCGGAAGGCCGCAAGCAATCGCAGGAGAAAGGCGTTCGGCAGCTTGGATTGACCCGTTGGTGCACATTGCTTTTGCAACTAACGTCTGATAACGCAAGCGTCACCTCCCCACCTGCGGGGAGCACGTCGCGACACCCCGTTTCAGGAGAACGCAATGAGCCGATCGATTTCTCGCCTGCGCCTGGGCCTTTTCGCCCTCACCATCGCGGGAGCCCTGGGCTTCGGCGCCAACCAGGCGTTCGCGGGCGTGAACGCAAGCTCGCCCTGGTACACGTACTGCCCCGCCACGGGCGAGGATTATCCGCTCGTCCG
The DNA here is from genome assembly GCA_035474555.1 of Longimicrobium sp. Classification (GTDB taxonomy): domain Bacteria; phylum Gemmatimonadota; class Gemmatimonadetes; order Longimicrobiales; family Longimicrobiaceae; genus Longimicrobium. The sequence goes on from DATING010001238.1 coordinate 23,083, forward strand.
CTGCGCGTACGGCTGCGACGTGGGCCGCGGATACTGCACGGCGAACGGCCGCTGCGCCTGCGGCGACCTGCCCTGATCGGGTAGCCACACCGCAAAGCCGGCCCCGTGGACGTCACGGGGCCGGCAGGCGAACGGATCATCCGGCGCAGCGGTACGTCACGCGCGCGACGCTACTGCGCCAGCCGGTACCCCGCTTTCCACACGGTCACGATGTGGCGGGGGGCGGCGGGGTCGTCCTCCAGCTTGCGGCGCAGCTGGGCCACGTGCATGTCCACCGTGCGCGTCATCACGGCGGCGCGGTGGCCCCACACCTCCGCCAGCAGCTCCAGCCGCGCGGCCACCCCGCCCTGGCGCCGCAGCAACGCCCACAGCAGGTCGAACTCCTTGGGCGTGAGCGCCACCTCCTCGCCCCGCCGCCGCACCAGCCGGCAGCCGGGGTCCACCTCCACGTCGCCAAAGCGCACGGGCTCCGGCGGTGCGGCGGCGGGCGCGCCGGCGCCGGAGCGGCGCAGCAGGGCCGCCACCCGCGCCAGCAGCTCCAGCAGCCCGAACGGCTTGGTCACGTAGTCGTCCGCGCCCAGGCGAAACCCCAGCACCTTGTCCGCCTCTTCGCCGCGGGCGGTGAGGATGAGCACGGGCACCGACTCGCCCTGGCCGCGCAGGGCCTGCAGCACGCGGTAGCCGTCCATCCCGGGGAGCATCAGGTCCAGGATCACCAGGTCCGGCCGCCGCTCGCGGGCCGCGCGCAGCCCCGCGGCGCCGTCCTCCGCCAGCACCACCTCGTGCCCCTCCAGCTCCAGGCTCGTCGCCAGGCCGTAGGCCAGGTTGGCGTTGTCCTCCACCACCAAGATGCGGCTCATCGCGCCTCCGCCCGTGCCGGTTCCGCCGCGAAGCCGGGCTCGCCCGGGTCGCCGGGGGGGCCGGCGTAGGTGGCGCCGGGGAGCTCCACCACGAAGCGCGCGCCGCCGCCGGACGCATCCTCCACCCAGGCGCGGCCGCCGTGCAGCTCCACCACGTCGCGCACCACGGCCAGGCCAATGCCGCTGCCGCCCGTGGCGCCCTCCGCGTCGCGCTCCAGCCGGCGGTACGGCTGCCAGATGCGCGCGCGGTCCTCCGCCGGAACGCCGGGCCCCTGGTCCGCCACCCACACGCGCATCACGAAGCCCGCGATCTCCAGCCCCACCTCCACCGTCTGCCCGCGGGGGCCGTACTTGGAGGCGTTGTCCAGCAGGTTCAGCAGCACCTGGCGAAAGGCGTCGCGGTCCGCGCGGGCCACCACGCCGGGCTCCGTGCGCGTCACGAACTCCGTGTCGCGTGCCAGGGGGGCGAACGCGTCCACGATCTCGTGCACCAGCCCGCTCATGTCCACGGGCCGGGGCGACAGGCGGTTGGCGTCGTGCTGGGCGCGGGAAAAGTGGAGGATGTTCTCCACCAGGAACGTGAGCCGGCGGGATTCCTCGTTGATGATGCGCACGGAGCGGGCGCGCTGGGCGGGGTCGTGCAGCCGCCCCGTCTCCAGCAGGTCGGCGAACAGGCGGATCTGCGCCAGGGGCGTGCGCAGCTCGTGCGACACGCCGCTCACGAAGTCGTCGCGCAGCCGCACCAGCTCCTGCTGCCGCCGCAGCTGCACCACCGCCGTGCCGAACAGGGCCAGCGTGAGCCCGAACACGGCCAGCAGCAGGGGGAGCCGTGACTCCGGCGCACCGCCGCTCACCCGGCCCGCGGCGACGGCGGGGCGAACGGAGACGCGCGCCGTGAGCCCCGAGAGCATCCCGCCCATCTCCTCCACGACGGCGCCCGGCGGCACGGCCTGGGGGCTGATGGGTCCCACCTTGGCGTCCATCCACGCCCCGTCGCGGCCCGCGGGCGCGGCGGCGAGCGCGGGGGAGCGAAAGAGCACCCGCCCCCGCCCGTCCGCCACCGCGACGGCCAGCGCATTCTCGTTGGTGAAGCCGCCGCGGATCGCGGGGAGCATGGGCTCTCCCCGCACCACCTCGCGCAGCACGGGCGCGGCGGCGGCGCGGGCTTCCATCGCGAAGCCGTGCGCGCGAAGCCGGCCGCCCTCGGCATGGACGTGGTAGACGATGGCCTGCCGCGCGCCGTCCACCTCCGCCGCGCCGATGCGCACCGTGTCGTGCGCGCTGGCCCGCAGCGCCCCCGCAATCTCCGCGACGGCGGACCGCAGCTCCGCGGGCATTCCCAGCGACGAGACGGACCACGCGCCCCCGCCCGCCTCGATGCGAAAGACGCCGCGCACCTGCCGCGGGCACGCGCACCAGGCCAGCTCCCGGTGCACGGCCGTCCGCAGCGCCGCCAGCGACGCTCCCGCCCCGGCCGAATCCGCCGCCTGGGCCGCCCCGGCAGACACGGCGCCCACGAGCTTCTCGGCCAGCGCCTGGTCCGCGCGGCGGGAGAGCTCCCAGCGCGCCATCCCCGCGTATTCGCGCAGGGTCCGGTCGGCCAGCCGGGTCTCGGAGCGCGCCGCGTCCAGCGCCTGGTACGCCAGCACGGACGACAGCCCCAGCATCAGCAGCAGGAGCAGCACCAGGAAGGCGGAGCCGGGGGCCAGGCCCGACGAGCGGCGGAGCGGGGTCATGCGGGCAGCGGGGTCATTCGGGAGGAGGTGCGGGGGAAGATGGATCACCGCTCATCAAGGGTACGCACTCCCGGGTGGACTATGCCAGCGGGAGGGTGTAAGGCTTTCGTAAAATTCGCGGGATGGGGATGGAGTGAGGGTGAAAGGAAAGGTGCCGGGCCGACCCGATCGGGTTCAGGATGCCACATCCGGGACGGCATCGCGACGGAGCGGCTAAAGCCGCCGCAACGACCGCGGAAAGCCCCACGATACTGCTGTGGGGCTTCAACTGCTTCAACGGCAACGGAGTGCCGGATTCGGCCCCTGCACGTGAGCCGCCAGGCCGAGCGGGACGCCGGCCGGGTCCGAGATTCGAGAATCCGGGCCGGCGTCGAGCCGGAGCGGCTAAAGCCGCCGCTGGGACAGCGGTAAGCCCCGTCTCGGCTCGCTGCGCTCGCCGAACGAGGCTTCAACTGCTTCAACTGCTTCAACTGCTTCGACCACGAGCTGCGCGGGTGGCGTGGCACTGGCCCGTGACGGACCGTCCGCGCAGGCGGACATCGTGTCGTCGTTGCGGCGAATTCATTCGCTCGGCCGGGACTTCGTGCGGTGCTACTTGCCCGCCCCCGCCGCCGGTGTGCTCGCCGCCCCCGCCGGCTCCGGCACGCGGGTCAGGATCGTGCCGCCCATGCGGGCCCACTGCGCGCGGCCCTGCGCATCGATCGTGTAGATGACGAAGTCCTCGCCCAGGGCCAGGTCCGCCCAGCGCACCCGGAACACGTCGTAGTGCCAGTGCTCCAGCGCACCCGTCGCGCCGGCGCCGACCGACGCAGTCAGCCGCTCGCCCTCCGCGCGGACGGTCAGGACCGGCGCCAGGCTGTCCGGGTCCGCGAAGCTCCCCGCGTACGCATCCAGCGCCAGCGACGGGCGCGTCCCGGCCACGCGCTTGGATTCCGCCTCGCGCTGGCGGGCGCGCTGCTGCTCCTCCATCGGTGCGTACAGGGCGCGCATCTCCGTGCTCCAGTCGCGCGGCGGGGCGCCCAGGTAGGCGTCGATCACGCGGTACATCATCGCGTGGCGCAGCTCGGCGTGGTCCAGGTTCAGGTAGATGACGAATCCCAGCCGCTCCTCCGGCACCAGCGCCAGCAGCGCGCTCATCCCGTCGATGCTCCCCGTGTGCATCAGCAGCTTGCGGCCGCGGTAATCCTGCATGAACCAGCCGAGCCCGTACGCCGTGAAGTTGGGCTTGGCCAGCCGCGCCGCGGGGTAGAACTGCGACTGCGGGATGACGAACTGCGGCGCCTGCATCTCGCGCTGCTGCATCTCGCTCACCAGCCGCTCGCCGTCCGGCCGCACGCCCCCCGCCAGCTGCACGCGGATCCACCGCGCCATGTCGTGCACGGACGAGTTCATGGACCCCGCCGGGCCGATGTTGTCGAAGTCGCGGTATGGGATGGGGCGCACCGTATCCCGCACCTCCACGTGCGGCGCGGCCACGTTGCCGCGGGCGTCGAGGCCCCCGAATCCCGTCAGCGTCTCCGTCATCCCCAGCGGCTGCAGGATGCGCGTCCGCACGAACTCCGCCCACGGCATGCCGGACGCGTTTTCGACCACCATCCCGGCCAGCATGTACGCGTTGTTGTTGTACATGTAGCGCGACCGCGGCGTGGCGAACGGCCGCACGAAGCGCATCCGCCGCAGGATGTCGTCGCTGGTGCTCCCCGACGCGTACCACAGCACGTCCGCCGTGGGCAGCCCCGTGCGGTGCGAAAGGAGGTCGCGCACGGTCAGCTCGCCGGACAGGCCGGGATCGGCGGCCACGCTGAAGCCGGGGACGTGGCGCGATACGGGATCGTCCCAGCGCACCTTGCCCTCGTCAACCAGCATGGCCAGCGCCGTGGCCGTGAACGCCTTGGTGGTGGACGCGATGGCGAACGACGTGTGCTCGTCCACCGGCTCGTCGCGCCCCAGCGTCCGCGTGCCGAAGCCGCGCGCGAAGACGACGGAATCGTCCTTCACCACCGCCAGCGCCAGCCCCGGGGCGTTCCAGTCGCGCATCCCCTGCTCCACGTACGCCGCCAGCCCGTCCAGCGGCCCCTGCTGCGCGTCCGCGATGACGGCTGTCGTGGGGAGGATGACGAGCGCCGCCGCGAGCGACCTGCGCAGGCGGCGGACGGCGGGGGACGTGGGGATGCGATGCGGATGCGTCATGTCCATGCGCGTGCGGG
>DATING010001239.1:0-4827 GCA_035474555.1 Longimicrobium sp.
GACGAAGGTTCTCATGATGAGAACGAAAGTGAAGGATGCGCCTCGTTGCCCCGGCTGATTACAACCGAGCTCGGGCAGGCGAATCGGCGCGCGCCCCCGACCTGTCATTCCGAGCGAGTGAGGAATCTGCTCGCCCGGGCAGGTACCCTGCCCCGACGCTGGATGCCGCCCGCCGCACATCCGCATCATCCAATGGAAAACGACCGCAGCACGGCGCCAGGCACGCTGCGGTCGATTGTTTTCCGCCCCCGGATCAACGCCGTCGCCGGGCGGGTTCGAGTGGATCAGGCACTTCGAGCCTCTCAGCCCAGACGCATGATCTCCTGCGCGACCTCCGTGAGATCGTCGTCGAGTTGGTGGTTGCGCCCGTCCAGGCGGCGAACCGTGGCCTGGGGCAAGGCCCGCGCATACATCTCGACGTGAGAGAGAGGAACGACCTCATCCTGCCGCCCGTGATACAGGAACACCGGCAGGCCGTGCGGAATCCGCCCGGCGGCGTCCGGGGGCAGCTTCACTTCATCCCAGCGCCAGAAGTCGTGGTCGTACCAGAAGGGCGCCGCCAGGAGAAACACGCCGGCGAGCGATGGCCCGATGCCTCCGTCCACGACGGCTCGAATCGCGACCGACGCGCCGATGGAATGGCCGACGAGAAGGGCGCCGCTCCCCATGGCGGCGAGCTCATCGGCGATCATGTGCGCCCACGTCTCGTAATCCGGCTCCTCCTCGTTCGGCATCTCCGGGTAGCGCACGACCCAATCGGCGCCCAGCACGCTCCGCAGGCTCGCGGCGAGCTTGGCATCGGCCTCGTACGCACCACCACCGCCGCCGTGGATGAACAGCACCTGCTTGGCCATCCCCCCTCCTCCTCCGGACGAAATCGCGGCCTGGAGCTCCCGATCAGGATGCGCCGCGGGCGGACGCACGAAGGGCGCCGGGGATGGTTTCCCCTGCGCCCTGTCTGTCCACGTCGGTACTTGCCGCCAGCAAAAGGAGAGACTCTCCCTCCCCGCCGTGATCAAAGTATAACACCCACCCGGGCTTGCCGGAAGCCGGGGGGATGGCCACAGAGTTGTCGGCCGAAAAAATCCCCGGCCAGGCTCGAATCTGTGGAGACGGAGAGTACGAAATGGACCGCTACGTGATGGATTTCCAGGAGATCGGCCCGGCGCAGGTCGCGGTCGTGGGCGGCAAGGGCGCCAACCTGGGAGAGCTCGCGCGGATCGATGGCCTCCACGTGCCCGCCGGCTTCTGCGTGACGACGGCCGCCTTCCAGCGGATCATGGCCGAAGCGCGGTCGCTGGATGACCGGCTCGATCGGCTGTCGCGTGTGGAACTGGACGACCGGGAGGCGATCCGCACGCTCAGCGCCGAGATCCGCGGCATCCTGGAAAGGATCGCCATCCCCGATGAACTGGCGGCGGCGATCACCCGCCCGCTCACCCGGCTCGGTCAGCAATCCGCGTACGCCGTCCGCTCCAGCGCCACGGCGGAGGACCTGCCGACGGCCTCCTTCGCCGGCCAGCAGGACACGTACCTGAACGTCGTGGGGCCGGCGGAGATCCTCCGGCACGTAAGCCGGTGCTGGGCCTCGCTCTTTACCGAGCGGGCCGTGACCTATCGCCTGCGCAACGGCATCGATCATCGGAAGGTCCACATGGCCGTCGTCATCCAGCGGATGGTCTTTCCGCAGGCGGCCGGCATCCTGTTCACGGCCGATCCCGTCACGGGCAACCGTACGATCGCGTCCGTGGAGGCCAGCTTCGGCCTGGGCGAGGCGCTCGTCTCCGGCCGGGTGAACGCGGACGTCTACAAGGTGCGGGACGGCCTGATCATCGACCGGACGATCGGCACCAAGCAGCTCGCCATCCTCGCCTCGCCGGACGGCGGGACGCGCGAGCGGGCGATCGCGCCCGAGCGGCAGTCGCAGCCCGCGCTGACGGACGCGCAGGTCGTGCGGCTCGTGCAGCTGGGCCGGCGCATCGAAGCGCACTTTGGCCGCCCGCAGGACATCGAATGGTGCCTGGTGGATGATGATTTCCACATCGTCCAGGCCCGGCCGATCACCACGCTGTTCCCCATCCCCGAACGGACCGACCGGGCAAACCACGTCTACCTCTCCGTCGGCCACCAGCAGATGATGACCGACCCCATGAAGCCGCTGGGGCTGTCGGTGTGGCTGCTGACGGCCATGGCGCCGATGCACGAAGCCGGCGGAAGGCTGTTCGTCGACATCACGCGGCACCTGGGGACGCCGGCGGGGCGCGCGGGCCTCATGGGGATGGCGGGGAAGTCCGATCCGCTCACCGGCCACGCGCTGCAGACCGTCATCGACCGCGGCTTCGTCCCGTCGCTTCCGGACGCGGGTCCGGCCGGGCCGCCGGCGGGCAGCGCACCCGCCCCGATCCCGACCGATCCCGCCATCGTCACCGAGCTGATCGAGCGCAGCCGGGACTCCATCGCCGCGTTGAAGCGCGACATCGCGACCCGGTCAGGACCGGCGCTGCTCGAGTTCCTCCTGGAAGCCATCCAGGAGCACAAGCGCTTCCTGGCCGATCCACGCAGCACGCAGGTGATCATGGCGGTGGCGGAGGCCACGTGGTGGCTCAACGAGCGGCTTGAGGCGTGGCTCGGCATCCAGAACGCGGCCGGCACGCTCTCGCAGTCCGTCCCCGGCAACGTCACCTCGGAGATGGGACTCGCGCTCCTGGATGTCGCGGACGTCATCCGCCCGCATCCCGAGGTGGTGGCGTTCCTGCAACGCGTGAAGGACGAGAATTTCCTGGACGAGCTGCCCCGGCTCGCGGGCGGGCAGGAAGCGCGGGACGCCATCCAGACCTGGCTCGACCGGTACGGGATGCGCTGCGCCGGCGAGATCGACATCACCCGTCCGCGGTGGATTGAGCGCCCCACCACGCTGGTGCCCCTGATCCTCGGCAACGTCAGGAACTTTCCACCCGGCGCGGCGATGCGGCGCTTCGAGCAGGGGCGGCAGGAGGCCGAGGCGAAAGAGCAGGAGGTGCTGGAGCGCCTGCGGGCCCTGCCCGACGGGGAGCAGAAGACCGCGGAAACCAAGCGGATGATCGACCGGCTCCGGACGTTCGCCGGGTACCGGGAATATCCCAAGTACGCCATCGTCAGCCGCTACTTCGTCTACAAGCAGGCCTTGATGCGAGAAGCCGGGCGCCTGGTGCAGGCCGGCGTGCTGCGTGCCCAGGACGACATCTTCTATCTCACCGTCCCGGAGCTCCACGACGTCGTGCGCACGCAGGAGGTGGACTACGAGCTCATCCGCCGGCGTGAGGACGCGTTCCGGTCATACCACGCGCTCACGCCGCCCCGGGTGCTCACGTCGGAGGGCGAGATGATCACCGGCGCGTACCGGCGCGACGATCTGCCGGCCGGCGCGCTGGTCGGCGTGGCCGTCTCCGCCGGGACCGTCGAGGGGCGGGCCCGCGTCATCCTGGACATGGCGCAGGCGAACCTGGAGCCGGGCGATATCCTCGTCACCGCCTTCACGGACCCCAGCTGGACGCCCCTGTTCGTCGCGATCGCGGGCTTGGTGACGGAGGTGGGGGGCCTGATGACCCACGGCGCCGTGATCGCGCGGGAGTACGGCCTGCCCGCCGTCGTCGGCGTGGAGCACGCCACCCGGCTGATCCGCGACGGGCAGCGGATCCGCGTGCACGGGACGGACGGGTACGTGGAGGGACTTCCGTAACCGGCGGCCCGACACACAGCCAACGCGCGTGGCCAGCCCGACGCCGATGGCGGTTTGGGAGAAGGCGCTGCCGACGGTCGAAGCTCACGCGCAGCGATGGAGCCTGCTCGTGCTGACCAATCTGGAGCGGATCGACACCACGGATGGGGGGAAGATCGAAGGATGAGCGCGCATGCACGATCAAAGAAGCGAAAACACGAATGGCCGAATTAGTCCGATCTCATTATGATTCAACGCGTGTCCGGAAACCATTCCATCCATGGAGGAGACATGCGGAAGATCACTCTCGATCTCCACAGGCTCGAAGTCCAGTCGTTCAGCACGGCTGACGACGATCAGAGCACCGCGGGCACGGTGCGCGCGCACCTCGCCACCGAGGGATGCAATACGTACCTGCACGAAGGGTGCGGACAGACGCAGTTCGTTTCGTGCGCATGGTCGCGCGTGGGAGCGCCGTGCATCTGTACCAGCTGACGACGGGAAACCTTCTCCCCCGTCGCTTAGCAGTCCGTGAACCGCGTCCGCCGGCATGCTGCAGGCGGGGTCACGCGGGAAATACGGCCTGCCCGCCGTCGGAGGCGTGCAGCGCGCCACCCGGCTAATTCAGGACGGGCAGCGGATTCGCCTGCAGGGAACGGACGGGTACGTCGAGATCCTGCCGTAGCGGGTCAGGCCGAAAGGTAGCTGGGCCGCCAGTGGAGGTGCGCGTCTCGCGGGGCGAACTGGCGTGCGTGACCGTCTCCAAGCGCGCGCGGTCGAGGTCGTACGCCGGCTCGCGGCCTGAGACGGGGCCGTCCATGAAACACACGGCAGCCACGGGAGGATTTCCCTGTGGCTGCCGCGATGGTTTCCAAGCGGTGGTAGTGCGGACGGAGCCGCCTGTCTGCGAACCAGGGCGATGTGGCACACCATTGCATGCCGCATCGCCCTGACATGCAACGGCTACGGCCGGATCGCCAGGTTTCCTCTCACCACGTCGTGCAGCGGCAGAACGAGCGAGGCGTTGTTGCAAAACAGCTGAGGCTGTCCCGGCTGCTGAACGCTGTAGGCCTGGCTGGACTGGTCGGGCGCCGCATTCGCCCCCTCACCGTTGTCGACCATGACCAGGC
>DATING010001240.1:0-9969 GCA_035474555.1 Longimicrobium sp.
CGCGATTCTTTCGGAACAGCCCCTTGATGTCCATCAGCGCCCCCCGTTGCGGACGGGCGCGGCGGACCGGGCGGCCTCATCCTGCCGCACGGCGACGTCCCGGGGCGCCGTGCCCGGACGGGCCGCCGACTCCTGCCGGGGCGTCTCGCCCGCGCCGGGAGTGATGATCTGCGGCGAGCGGCTCATCCAGCGCGTCATCTCGCCGGCGATGCGCGCGGGGTCGCGCCCGCCCTGCCCGCCGCGGCGCAGGTAGACCACGACGCTGTAGCGGGCGCGCTTGTCCGGGCCGTACATCAGCCCCGCGAACCAGCCGTCCGGCGCGGGGGCGTTGGCCACGTCGGCCGTCCCCGTCTTGCCGCCCAGGTCCCATCCCGTCCCCACCAGCCGCGCCTTGGCCACCTGCGCCGTCCCCGTGTCCACCACCGTGAGCATGGCCTGCTGCAGCTTGAGCGAGGTGGATTCCTTCATGAGGCGGCGGCCCTCGCCGCGCTTTTCCAGCTGCTCCCACTCCAACGTGGGCGGGAGCATCACGCCGTTGTTGCCGATGGCCTGTATGAACCGCGAGATGCCCAGCGGCGTGGCGTCCACGGGCCCCTGCCCGATGGAGATCTGCCCCCACTCGTGGGCCGTGAAGCGCGGGGCAAAGCGCACGCGCACGGCCGGCGGCGTCATCCGCTCCTGCCACGCGCCGTTCTCCGTGTTCCAGAACGGCTCGTCCTGCGTGGACGGCAGCCCTTCGCTGTAGGCGAGAAAGCCGAAGCGCGTGTAGGCGTCGCGGAACGCGTCGGTCCCCAGCTGCTGCCGCATCTCCAGCGCCATCCGCACGGCGGCCGTGTTGCAGCTCACCGTGAGCATCCCCGTGGGGATGGTGATGGACTCGTACTCGTGGCTCTCGAAGTTGCGGATGCGCGCGTTGCCCGTCTGGATGTACGGCGGGCAGGGCATGCGCGTGTCGGGCAGCCCGCTGTCCCACCAGAGCGCGGCCACGGCCAGCTTGAAGACGGAGCCCGGCGGCGAGTAGCGCTTGATGCCGAACGGCGGGTCCTCCGGGCGCCCGGTCGCGGCGTAGGCCACGATGGCCCCCGTCTGCACGTCCTGGATGATGACGGCGCCGTCGCGCCCCGTGGCCTGCAGCAGCCGCCACGCCTCGCGGGTGGGTGCGGCGCAGAGCGTCAGGCGCATGTCCGTGCCCAGCGGATGCAGCTCGCCCTGCTCACCGAAGTGCCGCGGGGCGCGCAGCTGCCGGGCGAACAGGCGCTCCACGGTGTAGTCGCGCTCGTCGGCGTTCGCGCCCCCGCCCACCAGGTTGGCGCCGGCCTCGCCCAAGGGGTAGATGCGCTGCACCTCGCCGTCGCGCATGCCGTAGCGGGCCAGGGCGTTGGCGTCCTCGCCCGTGCAGTCGTGGATCCACCCGCGCAGCTCGGCGCGGTTGCGCTCGGCCTCGCGCGGGTCGCCGAAGCGCCGCCAAGCCATGCGCCCCGCCTCCAGCTCCTCCGCCTGCCAGAGCAGGCGCGCGTGGCCCCAGGCGTAGACCAGGGAAAGAAGGAGCATCGCTAGCGCCAGGCGAATGGCCCAGCGCTCGCGGCGCTCGCGCAGGGCGGCGCGCACCCAGCGCGCCAGGGCGATGAGCGCCCCCGCGCCAAAGGCGATGACCACGCCGCGCAGGATCCAGTCGAGTACGGTGTCCAGCACGTGTGTTATCTCAGCCCGCGTGGGTCAGGCGCAGCACCGTGTTCCCCATCCGCACCGTGTCGCCCGGGTTCAGGGCGCGCTCCTGGTGGGCGGGGAGGGGCTGCTCGTTGACGAAGGTGCGGTTCTTGGAATCCAGGTCCGTGACCGTGAGCCGGCCGCCCTGCGCGCGAAAGCGGGCGTGGCGGCTGGACATGTAGCGGTCGCCCGTGGCCTGCACGCCGGCGTCCGGCTTGCGCCCCAGGATCACGTCGCCGTCGATGCGCACGGGCTCGCGCAGCGTCTCGGAGCTGACGACCTCCAGCACGGCGCCCCGTCCGCCGGGCGCGCCGCCGCCGCCACCCCCGCCATGGTGCGCGGGGCTGCCGCCGTGGTGCGGGGCGGGGGCGCCGTAGGCCGGCGGGGCGTGCGCGGGCTGGTTGCTGTAGGCCGGGGCCGGTGCGCGGTCCTCGGGCACGAGCGGCCGGTCGGGGCCGGGGGCGTTGGTGGCCGCGCCGGGCTGCTGGCGCGGCTCCTCCAGCCCCAGCGGCTTGACGTGCGCGAACTCGCGCTTGGTGTCCAGGACCACGACCTCCACCCGCAGACCCGCGCGGGCGATGCCGTTGTCCTGGGCCCACTGCGCGGCAAAGCGGCGCAGGTGGTCCGCCTCGTCGCGGGCCCACAGGTGCGGGCTCATGCCGGGGGGCACCAGGTCGGTGGATGCGTACACGCGCAGGTCGGGCGCGGTACGCCGGTCGGCGTAGCGCCGCAGTGCCTCGCGGACGCCGTCTTCCAGCTGCTGACGCAGCGTGGGGCGCAGGAGCTTGCGAAAAGCGTTGATCATCGCGGTCCGATAACGTGGGGTTCGCCGCGCGGGGCTGTCGCAATATCAGGACCGGCGCGGCGGGCGGGCAACCCGCGGGGCGGCTGCTGGGGATTACGGGTGGATGAGGACGCGCGTTTCGGCTCGGCCAGGGATGGCGAGTCTCGTCGCGGGCGGGGCGCCCCCCCATCCCCGGCCCTTCCCCCATAAACTGCATGGGCGAAGGGAGAACGGCAGTCCGAGTGGTGGCGGGTTCCCGGAGACCCTTCGATTTGTTTTCCTGAGAGAGGCGCCGCCGAGTCCATCTTGCCGGGATCCCCGGCGCCGACCGAAGGATCTACTGTCCCGTGCGCGACGATTGCCTCCGCGAACGGTCCCTGCCCGGCACGATCACGGGCAGATCAAACCATCCCACCCGGCACCGCGTCGAATTGGGGCAGGACTTCTACTCGACGCTGGATCCACTTCTCCGGAGAAACGCACATGCGCCCCATCGGCCGCAGCGTGTTTGCGATATCGGCCCTTCTCTGCGCCTGCGCCCCGCACGCGCAGTCCTCCCATCCATCCACCCTCCCCTCCGCGCCGGCGGACGTGCTGGCCATGCTGGATGCGCAGGCGCCGCGCTGGCTGGCGGAGCACGGCGTCCCCAGCCTCGCCGTCGCCTACGTGCACGACGGGCAGGTGGCGTGGACGCGCGTGTACGGCGAGCAGTCGCAGGGCGTGCCCGCGACGGATTCCACGCTGTACAACATCGCGTCGCTCACCAAGCCGGTGTTCGCGGAGCTGGTGCTGCGCCTGGCCGCGGACGGCCGCCTGTCGCTGGATGAGTCCATGGCGCCGCACTGGACCGATCCCGACGTCGCCGCCGACCCGCGCCACCAGGCGTTCACGCCGCGGCTGGCGCTGAGCCACCAGCTCGGCTTCACCAACTGGCGCCGCGAGACGGAGGGCGTGCTGCGCATCGGCTTCGATCCCGGCACGCAGTTCCGCTACTCCGGCGAGGGATACGAGTACGCGCGCCGCTTCACGGAGAACAAGATGGGCGCGTCGCTGGATTCGCTCGCGCGGCAGTACGTCTTCGGCCCGCTGGGGATGCGGAGCACCGCGTTCACCCGCCAGCCGTGGTTCGCGGGGCGGATGGCCATCCCCAAGGGGCCGGAGGGCCGCTGGGGCGATCCCTCCGTGTACGACACCGCCAACGCGGCGGACGACATCCACACGACGGTCGGCGACTACGCGCGGTTCATCGCGGCGGCCATGGAGGGCGACGGGCTCCCGGCCGCGCTGGCCGCCCAGCGCGACTCCATCCACGCGACGGGGGTCGAGAAGTGCGACCCGGCAAAGGTGCGCGTGTGCCCGGCGCGCATCGGGTACGGGCTGGGGTGGACGCTGTTCGAGTACGCGGACCCGGCGGAGAACGTGCGCTGGCACACGGGCGGCGACTGGGGCGAAAAGACGATCGCCTTCTACTGGCCCGGCCGGCGCGAGGGCGTGGTGATGTTCACCAACGGCGCCAACGGCTTTTCGGTGATGGTCCCCGCCGCCGTGCTGCTGGCCGAAGGCACCCTCTTTCAGCACTTCCTGCGCGACGGCGGCTGATCCCCGTCCGGGATGCCTGGACGACGCCCCCCGCTCCGCAGACGGATGACGGCCGTCGCGTGACCTGATGGCAATGCAAGGAGCCGGCTTCGCAGCACGAAGCCGACTCCGCTTTTCAACCTCCCCCAGGGTTTTTTGGGGGAGGTGCGAGCCTGAGCGAGCGGTGGGGGCGCCGCTGGGGGCATGCCTCGCTGCACCGACTCGCCCGGGACAGATCCGTGCTCGCAGCGCCTGTCTTGCACGGGCGAGGAGATCCTTCGGTCGGCGCCAGGGTTCGCGGCGCGGGCGGGTGCCGTCGGCGCCTCCCTCAGGAAAACAACGCGGGGATCATCAATAAATCCGAGTACCGTCAAGCAGTTGCAGGCTGTCCCCTGTACCCTGTCCCCTGTAACCCGCAGTTGTGCCCGGCCCGCCCCCTCCGCAGATTGGCCGCGAGCCGAAGGAACCCATCACGCGAGACGCACCCATGATCCGCATCGCCCGCCGTACGTGCCTGGCCGCCGCGCTGGCCCTGGCCGCCTGCGCGCCGCAGCCCGCGCCGGAGTCCGCGCCCCCCTCGCAGCCCGCGCGGGTGACGCCCGTCGGCGTGCGGCCGACGGACATCGGCGGCAACCTGCCGGCGGAGCCGCGCTGGGGGATGGTGATCCACGGCGGCGCGGGCGCCATGACGCCGCAGTCCATCCCGCCCGAGCGCCAGGCCGAGTACCAGGCCGCGCTCACGCAGGCGCTGATGGCCGGGCACGCCGTGCTCGCGCGCGGCGGCAGCAGCCTGGACGCGGTGGAGGCGGCCATCAACGTGATGGAGGACAACCCGCTCTTCAACGCCGGCCGCGGCGCCGTGATCACGGCGGACGGGCGCATCGAGCTGGACGCGGCCATCATGGACGGCGCCACGCTGCAGGCCGGCGCCGTCGCGGGGCTGCACACGGTGCGCAACCCCATCGACCTGGCGCGGGCGGTGATGGAGCGCTCGCCGCACGTGATGATGATCGGCGAGGGCGCCGAGACCTTCGCGCGGCAGAACGGCATCGCGATGGTGGAGGAGAGCTACTTCTGGACGCCCAACCGCCGCACGCAGTGGGAGCGGATGCGGATGCAGGACAGCCTGCGCGCCGACAGCGTGCGCCGCGCCGGGCAGGGCGCCGGCTACTCGGTGCCGGACGAGCGCAAGTGGGGCACGGTGGGCGCCGTGGCGCTGGACCAGCGCGGCAACCTGGCCGCCGGCACGTCCACGGGCGGGATGATGATGAAGCGCTTTGGCCGCGTGGGCGACGTGCCCATCATCGGCGCGGGGACGTACGCAAACAACCGCTCCTGCGCGGTGAGCGCCACAGGGCACGGGGAGTTCTTCATCCGCAACACGGTAGCGCACAGCATCTGCGCGCTCATGGAGTACGGCGGGCTGCCGCTGCAGGCCGCGGCGGACAGCATCGTCATGCGCCAGCTGGTCACGCAGCGCGGCGAGGGCGGGATCATCGCCATGGACCGGCAGGGCAACGTCGCCATGCCCTTCAACAGCACCGGCATGTTCCGCGGCCGCGTGGGCGCCGACGGCCGGCCGGTCGTGGGCATCTTCCGGGGCGAGCCGTGAGCGCCGGCCACGCATCCGGACAGAGCGAATAAATTCGCCGCAACAACGACACGAAGTCCGCCTGCGCGGACCGGGCCGCCGGGCCGCAGCCGAGTGGCTGCACCGCCGCCGGGCTCATGACCAACGGGGCCGCCGATCTCGCATCGGCGGCCCCGCGGTCGTTCAGCAGGCCCGCGGATCAGCGCGGGCGGCCCCGTGTCACATCCTGCAGACGTTTTCGCTCATCGGGTCGGGCACGCAGAAGGACATGCACGAGTGCTCGTTGTAGGTGGCGGAAGCCGCACCCTGGACGGTGCCGCGCAGCCCGGCGACGGCGGCATCCACCGAAAACGACTCGACGCGTAGGGTCTCGATTTCGAGCGTCAGCTTCTTCATCAGGCTCCTCCGTTGTGAATTCATGAGCAAAGCTACTCACCTATCCGGAACAAACGTGCACCAATTCCTCACTGCACACAAGCCCTCGGGTCACCGCCCGCCGAAGTTCTCCGTACTCTCCGCACCTCCGCGTGAGGCACCGCCGTACGGGGTAAACACGTCCCACTCCGCCCCATCCGCGCCTCGCCCAGACACGTCCTGATTGACAGGGTAGCAGCAACCACGCGAGGTTTTGAAACTGCACAGCGTGGCATGCTTCCTGTTGCGCACGCGTGTATGTGCCGTGTGCCGCTCCGCCCGTCCGGCGGATGCGACCCGCCGTATCCCCCAGCACCCGCGCACTCCCCATGGATCTCTGCCGGCTCGCGCTCGACGTCCACAAGAGCCCCACGCAGCAGGCGGGCTTTACCGCGCTGGTGGAGGCGTTGGGCGGCGCGCTCTCCCTGCACTGCGCCGTGTGGCTGGGCGGCGAGCCCGTGCTGCGCATCTGCGAGCATCCCGCCGCCGCCGAGCTCCCCGACGAGCTGGGCGCCATGGCCCTGCACGTCAGCCAGACCGAAGTCTATCCCGTCGCCGCGCTGAGCCCCACCGCGGGCGCCCGCTACCCGGACGCCGAGGCCATGCTGCTCCCCCTGGGCGACACGCACGCCGGGGCGCTGCTGCTGGTGGCGCAGGCCGGTGCGTTCGGCGAGGACCTGTCGCAGTGGGACGACGTGGCCGCGGCGCTGGGGCAGGCCGCCGTGCGCGAGCGCCTGCTGCGCGAGGCCCGAGAGGAGCGCGAGAGCTACCGCAAGCGTGCGCAGGAGATGGAGGCGCTGGACGTCCTGGGCCTCGCCGCCAACCAGACGCTGGACCCGCACGAGGTCGTGTCGCTGGTCGCGCGGTTCGCGCGGACGCTGCTGGGCGCGCACTACGCCGTGGTGCAGACGGTGGAAGACGGCGAGCTGCGCTCCCCCGCCGCCCTCGGCCTGCGCCCCTGCCCCGTCCCGCCGGACGGCGACCCGTTCGCCCAGCGCGTCATCCACTCGGAGAAGCCCGTGGTCATCGGCCTCGGAGGCGCGGAGGTGACGGCGGAGGCGTTCCCCCTGCACCACGCGCAGGGGATGCAGGTGGGGCTTGGCGTGCCGCTGACCCTGTTCGGCGAGACGTTCGGCGCGCTGGTGGTGGGGTACCGCGACGCCTATCCCGTGAGCGCGCGCGACACGCTGCTGGCGCTCACCCTGGCGCGCCACGCGGCCGTGGCCATCAACAACGCGCGCCTGCACGCCGCCCTGGCGGACCGCTCGGAGGAATTGCAGCGCGCCAACGAGGAATTGCACCGGACGTCGCAGCTCAAGGAACGCTTCTTCGCGGCCATGAGCCACGAGCTGCGCACGCCCGTGAACGGCATCCTGGGGCGGCAGACGCTGGTGCTGGACGGCGTCTTCGGCGAGGTGTCGGCGCCCGTGCTGGCGCAGCTGCAAAAGGCCAACGCCTCCGCCAGGACGCTGCTTACGCTCGTGGACGAGATCCTGGACTACGCCCGCCTGGAAGCGGGCAAGATGGCCGTGAACCTGGTGGACGCGGGCCTGCGCGGCGTGGTGGCCGATGCGCTCGCGTCCGTGGAGCCGCAGGCAGCCGCCAAGGGGATCGCCCTGGAGTCGCGGATGGACGACGGCGCGGCCCCCGTGCGCACCGACCCCGACCGCACGCGGCAGATCATCCTCAACCTGCTGTCCAACGCCGTCAAGTTCACGGAGCGCGGCTCCGTGACCGTCTCCGCCGCGCCCGTGTCGGACGCGGGAGGCGAGCGGTGGATGGAGGTGCGCGTGCGCGACACGGGCCCCGGCATCCAGCCCGAGGACCAGGAACGCATCTTCCTGGAGTTCGAGCAGGTGGCGGGCACCCGTGGCGGCACGGGGCTGGGGCTGCCCATCTCCCGCCGGCTGGCGCAGCTGCTGGGCGGCGACCTGCGCGTGGAAAGCGAGCCGGGCGCCGGCTCCACCTTCATCCTGCGCCTTCCCCTGGCCCCCGCCCTCGCCGCGATTCCCGCGGCGGAGGCGCCTAAAATATCCATCAATGAAACGGAGCATACTCACTCATAAAGGCTGCTCCACGACCAGCCGACGCTGAATCGGAGGCGCCGCAGCATGGATACAGCTACACAAGTTCTAAAGAAGGCGGAGACGCTAGAACGCATAGCTGATTGGGAGCAGGCACGTGTGCTGTACGAACGCGCATTTTCCTCGGCATGTGATGAACGGAACATCCGAACCATCGCAGATGCTACCCGTGGTGGTGCGCGCGTCCTCCGTCAGATGGGCCGCGTAGACGAGGCAGAGGAGTTGGCGGAGCTAAGCATCGAGATCGCAAGGCGTTCCGGGCTACCACGCGAGGAAGCGCGTGCCCTGAACGTCCTGGGGTTTGTGCTTATCTTACACGGAGATCCTGAGGCTGCGGCCCAGCACTGCCAAACTGCGTTGGAAAAAGGGCGTGAGCACCGCGATGATGAGCTGATCGGGATGGCTTGCAACAACCTGGGCGTCCTAGCCGAGATAAGCGGTGACTTTCAGGGAGCTTCCAGGTTTCATCTGGAATCAGTCGCGGCAGCGGTCCGCACAGGATCCATGAGGGCATTGATGTTCGGCTACAACAATCTTGGATTGCTTGCTGACGACACTCGCGACTGGATGCAGGCCGACCAATTATTCGTCCGTGCTCTGGAGTTAGCCGAAAAGATCGGAGACATTGCGATGACCGCCACGCTCCTCCTAAACCGTGCCGAGTCCCTCGTTCATGCGCGCGAGTTTGACAGTGCTCAGGAGGTGCTAGGCCGGGCAGATACGCTGGCGAAGCGTTCTAACAGCGTGGCCGCTTTGGCCGAGGCGGCACGAATCCGCGCCCTCTTAGCGGGCGTGTATGGGAACGAGGAACGCGCGAGTACACTCCTGGCCGAATCGCTGCTCCTATCGACTCGCGCCGGACTGCGGCTGGAGCGAGCCCAAGCTCTCAGACAGCTCGCGTACATGCACCACAACGCTGGACGGATAGACGAGGCGCGAGTGATTTTGACCGAAGCTGCCGCGGAATTCTTTGCTGCGGGGGACAAACGCGATGGCGGCCGCTGTCAGCGCCTTTTGTCTGCGTGGATGACGACGGCCGCCACGGTAAACGCCGTAAAGACAGCTGACACGGGTTAAAACAGTCTCCTGCGATGACTGTAGTACTGCGCCTTCCCCTGGCCCCCGCCCTCGCCGCGATTCCCGCGGCGCAGGCCCCGGCGGCCCTCCTCAATGCCTGAGGCTCCATGACGCACCCCACCCTCCGCCGCCGCCTCGCCCTCCTGTGCATGACGCCGCTGCTGCTCACCATCGCCTGCGATGACGATGGCACGGGCCCGCGCGAGTACAGGCCGCTGGTTTGCTCGGTCGCCACCCCCCAGTCCGCCTCGAACACCATCGGGCCGGCGGGCGGCACGGTGACGGTGAATGGCAACTCGCTCATCATCCCCGCGGGTGCCCTGGCCAGCCAGGTGACGTTCCGCATCACGGAGCGCCAGGACCGCTCCGTGGGCGTGGAGGTAGAGCCGCACGGGACCCAGTTCAGCAAGGACGCCACGCTGGCGCTGAGTTTCGCGCGCTGCGGCATACCCGCCGGGTTCAAGGACTTCCGCATTCTGGAGGTGGCATCGGGGACCACGCGGGTGCTGCGCACGCTCCCCTCGCAGGTGGACTCCACCACGCGCACCGTGCGCACCAACGACCTGGACCACCTGAGCGGATACCTGATCGGCAGCAATCGGAGCAGCGAGGAGTAGGCGGGAGCCTCATCATGGAAGCGCCGGAGACGATCGCGGAACAAGCCGCCGCCCTGGAACGCACCGCCGTGTGGGAGGGCGCGCGCGCCACCTACTCGCGTGCGTTCGCCGCCGCCC